>JAFGGD010000048.1 GCA_016930695.1 Candidatus Eisenbacteria bacterium | reverse complement strand
CTCGAAAGAGCTCGGAACCAGCCTTTCCAGGCTCTGCTTGGTGATTGGATTACCGGTGAGAAAAGTATGGTCGGGGCGACTGGATTTGAACCAGCGACTCCCTGCTCCCGAAGCAGGTGCGCTACCGGGCTGCGCTACGCCCCGACCGTGAAGCTCTGCATTATATCGTTCCTTCGATTTCAGGTCGAGGAGCGATTCATACTCTTTTCTTTTCCGACGGTTCGCCGGTCGAGGAGGCGTCCGTCGCGAGGGGGCGGATCCCGCGGCGAGAGACCGGTTCGGACGAGCCCGCTCCCGGAGCCGTGGCCGTTGCCACGATGAGGAAGCGAGCGACGGAGAACCGATCTTGCAGCCCGCGATCCGCCTCCGCAGCAGGACGGATCCTCGACCGGCGAACCCCCGAAGCAGGTGCGCTACCAGGCTGCGCTACGCCCCGACCCGAAAAGAACAATAAACAGAAGGTCGACTCCGTTTCAGGTTTTATTCAACCGCAACGAAGCCAAAAAAGCAGTATAACTCGATCCACGGAATTGGGGAAGGGGACAATCTGTTTTTTTCGGTCCGGAAGGGCCCCCTCTATCCCTCGACCCCGCCCCCTTTCCGGCGGCCCATGCGGATCATCCCCGCCGAGCCGAGGAGCCCCGCCAGGAGCGCTCCTCCGGCGGCGGCCGCCTCGCCTCCGCTTCGCGGCAGTCGGTTCGGTGCAGTGGCGATCCGGATCTCTTCTTTGACCTCTCCGGAACGTCCGGTCACCGTCGCTCCCGCGTCGATCGTCTTGAAGGGCCAGAGAACCCACAAACTGCCGATCAGAAGCCCGATCAGAAAGGCCATCGTGGCGGAACGGAAGCGGCGGAGGAGGAAGTTCAAAAGCCGGGCGAAGAGAAGAAGGCCGACCACGATTCCGGCGCCGAGGCTGAAGAGCCAGAGCGCCGCCGCCCCCTCGAAACGGCCGGCGGCGAGTCCGATCTGCAGGCGGGTGAGCTTTCCGAGCACGTTCTGATACTGCCCGAGAACGAGCATGACGTAGGAGCCGCTGATGCCGGGAAGGATCATGGCGCTCACGGCCAGGGCGCCCGTCCCCGCGGCGACGGCGAGGTGGTCCGAACCGGCGGCGTTCTCGGGCATGGCGAGGGAGACCCCGACGGTGAGGGCGGCGCCGGGGAGAGCCCAGAGGAGTACCGCGCCTCGCCGGTCCATCATCGCCCAGGGGACCAGGATCGACGGGAGGATGAGGCCGATGAAAAAGGCGAGAGTCGGCGACCAGTGTTCCCGGAGAAGGTAGTCGATCAGGAAGGAAGAGAAGAGGATGACCACCACGGCGCCGACGACGAGGAGGGCCAGAAAAAACGCGTCCACCCGCCGCAACTCCGCCGCCGTTTCCCGCCGCCTCTCGGCGCGGAAGCCTCCGGCGACGAGACGGAACAGAACGCGGACCGTCTCGACGCCGAGCGCGTTCAGCGCCGCCACCATCCTGTCGAAGATGCCGAGAATGAGCGCGAAGGTCCCCCCCGACACGCCCGGGATGATGTTGGCGACGCCGATGAGGCCACCCTTGATCAGCGTGAGCGGCACGCCGTCCTTCCCGGGCTTCGCCGCCGCTTCTCGATTCGTCGATCCACTCATCCTTGCTCCTTAAAGGACGGTTCGATCCGTTCCGTCCTTCCACGTTTCGTCTCGTCCCGGTCCGTCAACCTGCGCTTTCCGATCCCGCCCGTCCGCGCCTCCGACGTTCTCGCTTCTTCGTGGGAGAAGCGGCACGAAACGGCAGTCCTCCAGCGTCTCGATTCGATCCCTTCCCCTCTCCCGCCGGAGCACCGTGAGCGTCTGACGCTCGGTACCCAAAGGGGCGACGAGAACGCCGGGATCGGCGAGCTGCTCCCGCACCGGTTCCGGAATCTCCCGGGTGCCGGCGGTGAGCAGGATCCTGTCGAAGGGGGCGAAGTCGCGCCACCCCGCGGCGCCGTCGCCGCTCCGGATGGAGACCCTCTCCACGCCGATCCGGTCGAGAAGCCGCCTGGCCCGGCGAGCCAGCTCGGGGACGCGCTCCACGGAGAAGACGCGGCAGCCGAGCCGCGACAACACCGCCGCCTGGTATCCCGAACCGGTCCCCACCTCGAGGATCCTCTCGCCGCCGCCGAGCTCCAACGCCTCGGTCATCCGCGCCACGATCCAGGGTTGGCTGAGGGTTTGCCCCCAACCGATCGGCAGCGCGTTCCCCCTGTAGGTTTGCGCGGCGAGGGCCTCATCGGCGAATAGATGGCGGGGTACGTCGAGAAGGGCGCGGAGAACCCGATCGTCATGGATTCCCCTCTCCTCGACCTCGACCCGCACCATCCTTTCCCGGGCGGATCGGTACGATTCGGCGCCCCGGAGCGGCTTCACTTCACCCCGCCCTCCCGGCTCCATTCCCACTCCCGCATGGTGAGGATCGATTCATAATCATTCAGATCCAAAAGGATCGGCGTGATCGAAACGTAGCGGTCGAAGACGGCCTGGAAATCGGTTTCCGGCTCCCTTTTCCATGTCGGTTTGCCGCCGCCGATGCGGAAGACCTTGCCGCCGTCCCGGGGCGCCTCCTCGACGACCGAGTTCTCGTAGAAACGGGTGCCCAGACGGGTCACACGGATCCCGCGGACCTCCCCGAAGGGTATGTTGGGGAAGTTAACGTTCCAGATGGTTTTCGGATTCCGGGGGCGGGCGATCATTCTCTCGACGATGGGCCGGATCATCCGCGACGGCGCCTCGAAGAGCAGGCCTTCCAGGGCGGCGACGCTGAAGGCGATGGCCGGAACGCCGTAAAGCACCGCCTCGATCGCCGCCGCCACCGTGCCGGAATAGGTGACGTCGTCTCCCATGTTGGCGCCGTGGTTGACACCGGAGACGACCAGATCCGGGCGCGCGCCGATCACCCCGTTCAGTGAGAGGACCACGCAATCGGTGGGCGTGCCGTCTACGCTGTAGACGTTCCGAGCGAGACGGTCCACGAGGAGAGGATCGCGGAGGGTGATGGAGTGGCTGGACGCGCTCTGTTCCATCGCCGGCGCCATCACCACCGTTTCCCCCATCCCGCGCACCGCCTCGGTCAGGACACGGATCCCCTCGGAGTGAACCCCGTCGTCGTTGGTGATCAAAATCCGCATATCCGCTCTCATCCGTTCCGCAGGGTGACGAGGAGCCGGAGGAAACGGCCCATGTCCCGCCAGACCCGTATATGGCTCTTCTCCACGCCGTACCGGGCGGGGATCGGGATCGAGGTGATCCGGAATCCGCGCCGCGCGGCGCCGATCAGAAGCTCCGTCTCCGTCTCGTAATGGCTCGTCCGGAGGGGGACCGCTTCGAGAACCCTCGTTCGAACCAAACGGTAGCCGGATTGGCTGTCCGGCAGGTTCCTCCCCACCGCACGGGAAACGGCCCATGTGCAGAGCCGGTTCGAGAGACGTCGCATCCGCGGCATCCCCTCGAAGTCTTCCCAACGGGAGCCGATCACCAGGTCCGCCCCCTCCGCGGTGAGGCGCTCCTCGAAAAGAGGGATCAACTCCGGCGGGTGCTGGCCGTCTCCGTCCAGAGTGAGGACCGCGTCGAACCCTTCGCGGATCGCCTCGGCGAATCCGGTCCGGAGCGCCGCACCTTTCCCCCGATTGCCGGAATGGGCGACGACGCGCACCCCTTCCACCGCGCCCGCCTCGCGCCCCGTCGCATCGTCCGATCCGTCATCGACGACGAGAATCTCCCTCCCCGGCGCGGCGCGGCGTGTTTCCTCGAGAACGGGTCCGATCGTCCCCTCTAAACGGTATGCCGGGACGAGAATCAGGGTGCGCATGGAGCGGTTTCCAATCGGTGAACGACAGACCTCACGGGCGGGTTTCCGGGCTTTACGGCGTTCGCCGATATCCACTCTCGTCCGCCCCCGACCACGATAGGAGAAAGCGCCGGTAAGCGCAATAACTCGCTGCGGTTCGAGGAGGCTCCCCCCCTCCCGTTTGTACGATCCCGGCTCCGACCGGCGGGTGCGGGATTCACTTGACTGGATCCCAGAAACAAGTATATTAGTACCAGAATACAATAATGGGGGTGTTTCGACATGGCGGATGTATGTCATCTCACGGACGCAGCGGCCCTCGGGATGCACGCGATGATGTTTCTCGCAGAGGAGCCGGACAGGAAGGCGACGACGGCGCGGATCGCCAATCGATTCCGCTTTTCCGCTCACCACCTGGCGAAGGTTCACCAGAGACTCGCGAAGGCTGGGCTCCTTTTGCCGGTCCGCGGGCCCGGCGGGGGCGTCTCCCTGCGAAAACCGCCGGGTGAGATCACTCTCCTCGAAGTGTACGAGGCGATCGAAGGACCGATGCCGGTCTGTGGGTGCGTGTTCGGTAAGCCGGTCTGCGGAAGGAAGAGTTGCCTCTTCGGCGGGTTGCTGAAAGGGGTGAACGACACGATTCGGGAACACTTCGCGAGAACGACGCTGGCCGATCTGTTCGAGAACTGATCGGTCGTCCCTCCCCCCCGAAAAGGAAAGGACGAAAGACTGATGTCCATGTTCTGTTTTCAGTGTCAGGAAGCCGCGAAAAACGAGGGATGCACGGTACGGGGGATGTGCGGCAAAAAGGAATCCACCGCGAATCTTCAGGATCTTTTAGTTCACATTTTAAAAGGAATCGCCGTCTTCGGCGAAAGGGCGGCCCGGGCCGGTCTCCCGGTCCGCGACGAGGCTCTTTTCGTGATGCGCGGGCTCTTCGCGACGGTCACCAACACCAACTTCGACGACGACCGGTTCGAGGAGTGGATCGATCGCGGCCTGAAGACGCGCGACTCCCTCCGGCGGCGGATCGAAAACGCGGGTGCGGCGGTTCCCCAGGGGGACCTTCCGGACGCGGCGGTCTGGACCGCCCCATCTCCGAAAGACTTTCCGATCAAGGCGAAGGAAGTGGGCGTTCTCTCCACCCCCTCCGAGGATGTCCGTTCGCTCCGCGAGCTTCTCGTCTACGGCCTGAAGGGGATGGCCGCCTATCTGGATCACGCGGCGGTGCTCGGGTACCGGGATGACGGCACCGAGGCTTTTCTCTTTCGGGGATTGGCCTCGACGACCCGGGATCTCTCCGCCGACGAGATGACCGCGCTCGTCCTGGAGTGCGGCGGTTTCGGCGTGCGGGCGATGGAGCTTTTGGACCGGGCGAACACCGAGTCCTACGGCTCTCCGGAAAAGACGCACGTGAACATCGGTGTCCGCGCCAACCCGGGAATCCTGATTTCCGGTCACGACCTGAAGGACATGGAGGAGCTTCTGGAACAGACCGCCGGCACCGGCGTGGATGTCTACACCCACGGAGAGATGCTTCCGGCGAACGCCTACCCGGCGTTCAAGAAGCACGACCATTTCGCCGGAAATTACGGCGGGTCCTGGTGGCGACAGAACGAAGAGTTCGCCTCTTTTCACGGGCCCATCCTGATGACCACCAACTGCATCGTTCCGGTGAAGGAGTCCTACCGCGCGCGCCTCTTTACCACCGGCATGGCGGGGTATCCGGGATGCCCGCATGTTCCGGGCCGGCCCGAGGGAGGAAAGAAGGACTTCTCCGCGCTGATCGAGGCGGCGAAGAAATGCGACCCTCCCGAGGAGATCGAGACGGGGGAGATTGTGATCGGCTTCGCCCGGAATCAGGTTCTCTCTCTCGCCGATCAAATCGTGGAAGCCGTACGAACGGGCGCGGTGAAGCGATTCGTCGTGATGGCGGGCTGCGACGGACGGCAACGGACTCGGGAATACTACACCGAAGTGGCTCGCGAGCTGCCGGGAGACGCGATCGTGTTGACCGCCGGGTGCGCCAAGTACCGGTACAACAAGCTCGATCTCGGGGAGATCGGGGGGATTCCGCGGGTTCTCGACGCGGGGCAGTGTAACGATTCCTATTCCCTCGTCTTCACGGCGTTGCAGTTGAAAGAGGCGTTCGGATTGGACGACATCAACGATCTCCCCATTTCTTACGACATCGCCTGGTATGAACAAAAGGCGGTGATCGTTCTCCTCGCCCTTCTCTCTCTGGGAGTCAAGAACATCCGGCTCGGACCGACACTTCCGGCTTTTCTGTCCCCCGGTGTCGCGAAGGTTCTCGTGGAGAACTTCGGTATTCGAGGAATCGGCGATCCGGGCGAGGACGCGGCGGCGATGATGGCGGGGGAATAGCGGCGTTCTTCAGGGCGGAAAAAAGGGGCGGTCGATCGAGACCGCCCCTCTTGCCGTTTGGTTGGATTTCCGGTGAGAAAAGTATGGTCGGGGCGACTGGATTTCCCGGAACGCCTCCGACCGGCGTTCCGGACGAGTCAATTGTCGGGGTGATTCCGACGGTAAAGAGATCATGCCCCGCATCTGTTTT
>JAFGGD010000047.1 GCA_016930695.1 Candidatus Eisenbacteria bacterium | reverse complement strand
TGGGGCGGCAGCCTCATCCGTCCCGAGGCGACCGGCTACGGCCAGGTTTACTTCGCCGAGGAGATGCTGAAGGCGAACGGCAAGAGCCTCGACGGCCTCACCTGCCTCATCTCCGGCAGCGGCAATGTGGCCCAGTACGCCACCGAGAAGGTCCTCGACCTGGGCGGCAAGGTGGTCACCTTCTCCGACTCGAGCGGCATGATCCACGATCCGGCCGGCATCGACCGTGAGAAGCTCGCCTGGCTCAAGGATCTCAAGAACGTGCGCCGCGGCCGCGTGAAAGAGTACGTCGGCCATTTCAAGGGCGCGACCTACGTGCCGGTCGATCCCAAGCTCGGCTACAACCCTCTCTGGGCGGTGAAGGCGGACGTGGCCCTTCCGGCGGCCACGCAGAACGAGATCAACGGCAAGGACGCCGAGAACCTCGTGAAGAACGGCGTCTTCTGCGTCTCCGAGGGCGCGAACATGCCGACCACGCCGGACGGCGTCGAGGTCTTCCTGAAGAACAAGGTCTACTACGGTCCCGGCAAGGCGGCCAACGCCGGCGGCGTCGCCACCAGCGGTCTCGAGATGTCGCAGAACAGCATGCGCCTCAGCTGGACCCGCGAGGAAGTGGACGCCAAACTGCACGGCATCATGAAGTCGATCCACAAGAACGCCCTGGAGACGGCTGAGCGTTTCGGCACCCCGGGCAATTACGTGAACGGCGCGAACATCGCCGGCTTCCTGAAGGTCGCCGACACGATGCTCGACCAGGGCGCCGTGTAACGCGCGTTCTTCGACTGCTTACGAACAAACGGCGGAGCGGCCCTACCGCTCCGCCGTTTCGCTTTTTTCGCGGCGGCGTTTTTCCGCGAACCCGCCGACGCACGGAAAACGAGGATCGACTTTCCCGGTCGCATTCTTTTTCAGCCCGACGATCAAATCCGCAACGCATATTTTTTCAATTGGTTGTGAATCCAAAACAACGGCGCGCGCCCGAGTAACGGGCGCCGCGTAACATCCGCGTAATGGCCCGGGCGGATACTCCATGCATGCGTACGGATGAGAAACACCTTTTCCCAAGGAGGCATGACATGAAGTTCCGAGCCATCTCGCTCACCCTGGCGGTCGCGGCGATGACCGCGGTTTCGGCGGGGGCGGCGACCCTCGACACTCCCCGTTCCGGACTACCCGGCGCCGATGAGCTGACGGAGTACGCGGCCTGGCGCTGGGACGCGGAAGCCGACGACGCCACCGCGACCGTCGCCGACGAGGACTACGAACCGGAACCGGTCGCCGGTTCGGCCTCCCTCCGTTTCGAGACCGACGGCTGCTTCGACACCCGGCTCTGGACCCCCGTGGACAGGGACGCCGACTGGGATCTGACCGAGACGGGAGGCCTGGCGGTCTCGATCTACGCCGAGAATTCCAACTGGAGTTTCCAGGACGGTTCGCCGTGGTTCCGCCTCTACACGACCGAGGATGATTACATCGAGCTGCACGCGACCGATGAATTCTTGAATGAAGCGGAGGGACAATGGGTCGCCTTCGCGATCCCGCTGGCGGGCGACTCTCTTTGGTCCCGCACCGAAGTCGGCGACTGCGATCTGGAACACATCGCCTGGCTCGAGATCCACGCCGACACCTGGGATTGCGGCTTCACGCTCTGGTTCGACAACCTCCGATTCACACCATCCGGATCTTCCGGTTTCTTTCCCAATGTGTACTGGAGCGGACTGGGCGGCGACATTTGGAACACCGCCTCCAGTCCCTTCGAAGTCGACCCCACCAATCCCTTCGCCGTTCTCTGGTCGTCCCCGTCCGAAGATGAAGGCGATCTGCACCGGCCCTCGGGCCTGGTTCTCGCCGACGTCGGGGCAAGCGAGATTCCCTACCTGTTCGGCAGCACCGGCTGGTGGCAAAACGGAGTCTACCGCCGGGAACGAGAGACGGGGGACTCTCCGGACTGGTCCGTCCCGACCGGAGAGAACGACTCCGGCACCGGCTTCCGCATCGCCCTCTCCCCCGACGGCTCCCGGCTGTACCACATCGACGCCGCCAACTGGATTCGCGCCTATCCGACCGAGGAGGATCCTTACGGCGAAGAACTCTGGAGCGCGGACGGGGAAAGCCTGAGCATCCGGAACGCCATCAAGGTCGGACCGGACGGCCTGATCTACGGGCACAGCGACGACGGCATGGCCTGGCCCGCGGTGGCGGCGCTGGACCCGGCGACGGGAGAACTCGTCTGGTGGCAGGATATCGCGCCGGGGACCATGCATTTCCCGGGAGCCTTCTGGCAAACCGAGGATTCGTACCGGTACGTGATCGCCGGTGCGGACGGCGTCCTCGCCTACGACATCGCGCAGGATCCCGAATCGGATCCTCTCTGGGAGTACATCGACTTCGAGGATGGCTACGCGCCGCCGACCATCGACCCGGCCACCGGCGACATCTACGTCTTCCGGTCGGACCGCCTTCTCAAGCTCGACGCGGACGGCCAGTTCCTTTGGAACAGCCCCACCGTCGATCCGGGCGAGATCGGCCGCTCCACCGGCGCCCTCTCCCGGGACGGCCAGACCTATTACTACCAGACCGGCTCGGATTCCTGCACGGGTAAACTGTACGCTTACCAAACGTCGGACGGCTCGGTCAAGTGGACGTATCCGACGGGAGCGCGCGTTCACTACGAACAAGGCGTCGGCGGTCCCATCGTCGCCTCCAACGGCATTGTGTTCGTCGCCAACGGCGCCACCGACGAGTGGGGCGCCGACAACCTTATCTTTTGCATCGAGGACTCGGCGGGGGTCGCGCCGGTCCTGCGCGGGACCTTCGATCTGCACGACTCCCCGGATTGCGGCGGCCCCTGGCTCGCCATCGGGCCCGGCGGCGTCCTCTATTTCGACGCCTGGGCCGCGCCCGACGATCCGATGATCTTCGCCTGCCAATCGCACGAGATCACCCTGCCCGTTCCGGATTTCCAGAGGGCGACGGCCCTCAACCAGAGGATCCTGATCCAGTGGGAGCCTCTCGACGATCCGGGCGAGGAATTCGCGTGCTACCGGATCTACCGCGACACGACCGCCTTCGGCTCGGTCGCCGGGATGACTCCTCTGGCCGAGGCGACGGACCCGGAAGAGAGCGAGTACATGGACGAGACGGCGGTGAACGGCGTTTCCTACTGGTACGCCGTCACGACCCGGTCCACCTCCGGGACCGAGGACCTGGAGACGACCGGAGTCGGCCCCCGCACACCGCGCGACGAAACGGACCTGCAGGTGGTCTGTCTGGCGCGCACGCCGCGCTTCCCGCGCTACGACGTCGGCTACACGGACTACGAGATCACCGAGCCGAGCGGTTTCGGACCTTACGCCTTCACGGCGGCGACCGGACTGGGCGGCGGGCAGACGCCCGAAACGCAGCGCTGGCCCGATCCGGGAGACCCGATCGAGTTCACGGCGACGATCCGCAACCGCGGCACCAACGACTTCAACGGCACGCTGACCGCCTTCTGGACGAACGACGGCTCCCCCGCGCAGACCGACGTGCGCGCCGTCGCCATGGCACCCGGCGACACCATCCAACTCGTTCTCCCGCTTACGGCCGACACGACGAACCACGAGATCGCCGTCGCACTGGAAAGCGCCGACGCGCGGCCCGAGAACGACACGCTGACCGCCTGGACGCGCAGCGTCCCGTTCCTTTCCTATGTCGATCAAACACGGATCGAGCAGTTCCGCGAGGAGACCGCGGGCTATCCCGAGGCCGAGACCGACGACTTCCTCGACTGGCTGAACCGGCACGCGGCGCGAATGAACGAGATGTTCGCCGAGAAGGATTCTCCCAAGCGCGTCCACTACGACGTTCTGGCGGTGCTCGACGACCCCGAGTACGATCCGGGCATCGATCGCATCCCCTTCGCGATCTTCCCCTTCCGCTTTTACGCGAACGAGGGGAGCCTCCGTCTGTCGGGCTATTACGACCCGGCCACGGACCTGGATCGGGGGCTGATCCACGAGATGAGCCACCAGCTCGGTCTGATCGACCTCTACCAGTTCAACCTCGGGAGCGGGGAGAACCAGGTGAGCGGCGAGGAATACGTCACCGTCGACGGCATGATGATGAACTGCTCTCCCTTCTATTCGGACCACAGCGCGCTCGCCATGACGCACTGGCAGAATTGCGCCCACGGTTACTATGGGCAGTACCTCTACTCGCTGCCGGAATCCGTTCGCCTCTACCTGGTCGGCACGGACGATCTGCCCCTGGCGGGCGCGACGGTAACCGTGTACCAGATGGCGGAGCGGCCCGGCCAGGGGAAGGTCATCACCGACCAGGTCAAGGCCCAGGGCGTGACCGACGCCGAGGGTTATTGGACCTTGCCCAACGTGGAGATCAGCGACTCCCTCGTTCCGCCGGCGCTCACCGGGGATGAGCTCCACGACAACCCCTTCGGTTACGTGGCGGTCGTCGGCACCAACGGCCTGCTGCTGATTCACGTGGAGAAGGACGGCTACGAGGACTACTGCTGGCTGGACATCGCCGAGGTGAACGTCGCCTACTGGCAGGGACAGACGGGCGTCGCCACCTTCGAGCGCCGGCTGATGCTCGGCGGGACCGTCGAGCATCTCTGGCCCGAGGACATGGCCGAAGAGAACGCGGAGAGCTGGACCGCCTGGGCCGAAGGGGCGACCGCCGCCGCCTTCGACGATCTCACCTTGAAGCACGTCGGCGAGGGATCGATCCGCATGGAGACCGACGGCGGGGGCGACACCTATCTGCGCTACCCCGGCGACCACCTCGCGAGCTGGGATCTGAGCGAGGCGACGGAACTGCGGTTGTGGTGCTACGCCGACAATCCGAGCCCCTACGGTTTCCAAGGGCCGAACCCCCTGATCCGTCTGATCGGCGAGGACGGCTATCTGGAGTTCAACCCGGAGGACAACCTGCTCGGCGCGGCCGAGGATCAGTGGGCGCAGTTCGTGATCCCTCTTTCCGGCGACGAGACGTGGATCCTCACGCAGGTCGGCACGGCGGATCTATCGGACATCCGCGCCCTGGAGATCCACGCCGACACCTGGGACAATGGTTTCACTCTCTGGGTGGACGGTGTCGGATTCTGGCCGCGGCCCGCGACCTCCGTGCCGAACGACGGAGCCGCTCCGCCGGCGCGCCTCGTGATGGCGCCGGCGATGCCCAACCCGTTCAACCCGTCGACGACGATCGCGTTCGAAGTGCCGCACAACGGACACGTGTCGCTGACCATCCACGATATTCGCGGACGGCGCGTGGCCAAGCTGGCGGACAAAGTCCTCCCCGCCGGCCGCCACCGGCTGGTCTGGAAGGGTCTCGACGACACGGGCCGCGCCGTCGCCAGCGGGGTTTACTTCGCTCGCATCGAACACGGAGGGAGGGCGATCGCCCGCAAACTGGTTCTGGTGAGATGAGGAAGAACGAAAGACTCCGGTAGAAATCGAAAAACCATCCCGGCATCCGGCGGATGACCGGTGGACGACGGCGGAGCGGCCCTACCGCTCCGCCGTTTCGCTTTTTTTCGCGGCGGCGCCGCGACTCCGCCCGCTCTACTCCCCCAGGATCTCTCGTGTCGCCGCGCCGGGATCGCCCGCGTCGAACCGGACGAGAGCCAATCCCGGTCCGTCGTGGCATCCGGAGAACGCCCATGTGCGGCCGATCCTCTCCCGCCAACGGCCGGTGAGCCTCGGCGCCTCGTGCACATGGCCGTGGAGCGTGGCGAGAGGCTGGCGCTCCTCGATGAAGCGCGCCATCGCCACGCTCCCGACGTGCACATCCACGGGAGCGTGGTCGACCATGCGCCCGTCCAAAGCGGCGCGATCCAGCGAGGAACCGTAGGGGGGCGCGTGAAAGAGAAAGATCGTCCGGTCCGGCGGCGCGTTTCCGACCAGACCATTCAGATCGGCGGCGATCGTTTCGAAGCGGGCGCGGCGGGGATCCACGGGAACGGACCGATAACCCTCCTCCGGCGACACGCAGCCGGGATCGACGTGCCGGGAAACGTCGTACTTTTCCCAATCCTTGCTCGGGAACGGGGTCGGCGGCACGCAGGAGTACCCCGTCACGAAAAGACCCCCGAAGGGGACGGTCCGATCGTGGACGTACTCCAAGAGGCCGTTTTCTTCGGCGCCGACCAACGTTTCCTCGAACGCGCGGGGATCGTCGTTTCCCAGAATCACGAAAAAGCGAAAGGGGCGGCCGGCCCCGCGCCGGAGACGCCGCAGTCCGGCGAAGAGATGTTCCTCGAGAAATCGATCACCGGCCGTGATGGGGCTGAGAAGATCGCCGCCGATAAAAACGGCGTCCGGTTGTTCCTTCTCGATCGCGCCGAGGAGAAGGGCATAACGACCCGTACGGCCGTGAAGGTCCGAAGTGAACAGACACTTCGCGGCGGATTCTCGTCTCACGCCCGCCTCCTTCTATGCGTCACGACTCGATCGCTTCCCCATCGGCAACTCCCGAGCCGAATCGGTCACGGCGCCGATTTTGACCGCATAGCTGGTTCGGGCGGCGATGTCCTCGTCGGTGACGAGATGCGCGTCGAGGAGACCCTCGCTTCGATAGCCCGTCCGCAGATAATTCATCTCCGCGAGACAGAGGCTCCACCCCTCCAACCAGGAAAGAAGCTCCAAGCGCCGCCCCTCTCCGCCGTGGAAATGGATCAGGAGGTCGATATCGCTCCCCGGACCGGCGGTCGCGTTTTTCGTGCTTCCGAACACGTACATCGCCTTCACGCCGAACCTTTCTCCGTCCATTTCCTCGGCGATCCGTTCGGCCATCTTCATCCGCCACTGCCAGTATTGAACCGGTTTCCGCGGAGTGTCGGAGCCCGTTCCGCTCTCCAGCTTTCCCCGGGGCCCCTCGGCGGGCGGAACGAGAAAGGCGACCGCCTCGTCCAGTTCGGCGTTTTGGAGAACGCGGAGTATGCGCCCTTCCGCCGCGGCGGGCACGTCGATCACGCGAACGGTATCGGCGAGGGCGGCGTGCTCGGGAACAAGCTCCGCGAGCAGGTTCGGGGATTTTCGGAGGAAGGTATCGTTGAAGATGACGCCGGGGTCATCGGGATAGAGCGGGAGATAACGGATACGGGATTCCACCAGATCCTGGAAGAAGTGGGTGCCGAAGGAGAGATCCGGCACATAGCTCCCCTTGCGGCGAGCGATCTCCACGAGCATCGCCGTGTTGTTGATGTCGGCGTATGTGACGCTGACGCCTAGTTTCAGATCTCCGCGACTCCCCCAACGGCCGGGCCCCATCAGGATAAACTGCCTTTTCGGAAGCACCTTGTTCAGGCGGCCGATGACGCGTCCCACGGAGAGAAGCTCCTGTTTCGTTTCCAGTCTGCCGTAACCCTCGGGATCCACGTAAACCAGGTGCGTGACGTCCGGCACGAATCCGTTCGAGACATAACGCGAAGCCGTGAAGAACACGTCCAGCTCCGGGATATCCTTCGGAATCGGCGCGGGCGCCGAGTCTCCGGCGTAGCTCTGAGGCCGACACTGAAGCAGGTAGAAATCGCGGCCGTCGTGCGCGAACTCCACGTCCACGGGCGTGCCGAGATGTTTTTGAAGCAGGCTCATGATGTTCCGCATATGCTTCAGAAAGGGGGTCCCGGTAAACAGCTCCTGGAAAGTGGCGGCCAGTTCGTCCTTCTCCGGATCGAACAGCACCCCCACCACTTTCTGCAGCATGTCGTCCCGCACGACGGAAAAGACGAGATCCATCGCCGGATAGGAGCGCCCGTACTCCTTCAGGAGCGAGGCGATGTCCACCGTCTCCCAGGTCCTCGTTTCCAGGTTGATCAGATCCACTTTGCGGGGCGCGTAGTGAATGATCTCGTTGATGGCGACATTCGCCCTCAGGTTGGGTTTTCCCGGGACCGCCAGAACCGGATAGTCGTCGGCGACTCGATCCACCGCCCGCGTCCCCAGCCCGGCGACGATCCGCACCAGCCCGTCCTCCCTCTTGATGCGAGGCGACCAACGGAACTCGTTGTTGCTGAATGCGACTCCCGCGAAGGCGGGAAGGTAGTAACGCCCGAGCCTCGATCCGACCACCTCCTGAACGAGGATGCCCATTTCTTCGTTGAATTCGAGCAGGCCGTGCTCGCGCCTGTACTCGATCGGATCGGGCCCGAATGTCGACGCGTACACCTCGGCGATGGCGTCCATCAGGGCGGCGAGCCGCTCTTCTTTCGTTCCCTGGTTCGCCAAAAAGAGACTCTTGTACTTGCCGGAAAAGGCGGTCCCGAGCCGGTCCTCGAGCAGGCTGGAACTGCGCACGATGAGCGGGGTTTCGCCGAAATCGTCGAGCGCCTGCGACAACCCGCTGATCACGCGAGGCGTGAAGGAGGAACTCTTGAACAGGCGGATGATGCTCGGATACTCGTTCCGCACATCGTCGATCTCCTTGAACTTCTGCTCGATCACGTCCTGGAGATCATTGTGCCCCACGAAATCCAAAAGACCGTCGGACGCGATGTACCAGGTCTTGGGGATCTTCACCTGCCCGATGGGGCAATCCTTCGATTGGGTGCGCTGTAACACCTTGTGGGCCAGAAGAAGCCCCGCCCCCTTCCCTCCCAGCTTGCCGTGGCTCTCCGGGGGCATGATCAGGCGTTGAATCAGATCGACGAAATCGGAGATCTCGACGAAATCCTTCGCCGTGCGGACGAAGTCGAGTTGCTCGGTCAACAGGCGTTGCGTCAGAGAGACGCGCAGGCTCTTGAGCGTCGAGGAGGGGAGCCCGGCGCCGTCGGAGATCAGCAGGTGGAAACGCCGGATGGCGTCCGCCAGTTCGGGAAGGGAGGTGCGCTGGCTGTTCAGGAGCTTGATGAAATAGCCGGCCTTGTCCTCCACCATCCACCGCTGCACGCGGGAGAGGATTTCGGCGCCGCTCAGGTGGCGGGCGGCCAACTCGAAAGGCTGGTCGCCGAGGAGGATGCGGATGTCCGGTTCCCAGCGGCGGCTGGGCACATTGCTCTCCCCCTCGACCGCGTCCGCATCGCCGCCGCCCGTCAAGGCGCCGCCGGACAGGAGCGTCCGCGCCTCCTCGACCCCGATGCGAGTCAAATGGTTGATCAGACGCCGGGCGACGCGGAGATAGGCGCTTCGGTCCGACTCGCGCAACAGGTGGATCGGCGCGCGCCAATCCTCTTTGGGGTCGTACGTTCCGGCCTGCCGGGCTTCGGTGATGTCGTGTTCCAGGTTCCTGAGCTTCTGAAACAGCAGGTAGTGGCTCAGCCTGTTGGCCACCGTGTCGACCAACCGTTCCTCTTCGGCGAGAAAGGGGCCCACGTCCTCCGGCGGCATCTCCTCCGTGTAGTAGATGGAGAGACGGCCGAGCCGCTCCCCCTGGATCTCCAACGGCGCCGACAAGACCCAGGGGGTCGGATGGAACGGTTCGGAATAATATTCGGTGTCTTCGCAGACAAGCAGGGCTCTGCAAACCTCGGGGTGCTGAAAACCGGGCGGCAGCGACTCGACCACCGCCTGGAGCACCACGTCCCGAGGGGCGTCGGACCGGCCGAGATGACTCTCGACCTCGTAAAGACAGTTCAGCTCTTTGGCCCGTTCCTGAAGATCGTCCAACAGCCGGTGATGGGGCCTGATCGGTTTATCCATCGTACTTCACCACCCCCCTGGCTTGACGACCGTCCACGATGATCCGGAGAGGCCGGACGGTTCGGACGTGCCTGACAAAATCCGTTTCCCGGATCGTCTCCTGGCGATCGAGCCACTTCCAGTCTACCCCATATCGACCGTGATGCGGCACCGACAGGTAAAGCACTTGAAAACCGATCAGGTTGTGGAAGAAATGCGATCCCTGGCTGAGATCGGGATTCATCTCGGGCAGCGAAGCCTCGACGATGGCGCGCGCGCCGGAAATTTGTCCCCACTCGACCGGCGTGCCGAGCCAAGGCTCGGAGGAGCCCCATCGCCCGAATCCGACGAGCAGGTAGGGCTTCTCTTCCTCGATCAGCGCCTGGTTGATCCCCTCGAGTTCCCGGGCGATGACCGGCGTGTTCCGCGCTTCGAAAACCTCCGGCTTCACGTAGACCACATCGCGAATGTCCTCACGCATCCCGTTTCCCAGGGACAGCTCCGAAGCCAGCAACACATTCGGCCCATCCAGATCTTCCGGCGCCAGATCGACACCGCCCCGGCTCACCATCATCGGCCGCACCTGCAGGAAACCGAACCGGGCGCGGGATCGATCGTCCCCGGGAAGGGTCACGGCGAACTCGATCTCCACCGGATCCTTCACGACCTCTTCGGCGACGGCCAGGAGGCGGCGGATCAGGTCATTCAGGGGATAGGCGTCCGAAGAGAGAAGAGGGGCGAAGTCGAGCACCCGCGGGCCGGACGTTCCCGTCCCGGGACGCAGGCGATCCGAACGCGCGTCGTATGTGGAAACGAGACTCTCCAGCACGCCCTCCCTCTCCGCCGACGCGAGGTCCCCCTGGACCAGATACTCCGTCTCGCGGATCGGATCGGGCAGGGGCGGTTTCCCCATGTGCACGGCCCAGTATCCGGTTTGCGTGTTCCGTAGCAGGTCTCCGATACCGTTAAAAGGGGCCGGCGCCTTCGGGTAGGCGGGAGAATAGGTCCAGGAGAGACCCCCGTCCACGATCTGCTTGCCCAGGCCGAGGGCGAGATTGACCACGCCGTCCTCGGGCCGGGCGTGCCCCGTGGCGTAGTAGGAGTAGGAGCGAGCGACCCCGGAAAGATGGGGATAGAAGCGATCTTCCCGGCGATGGCCGACGACTTCCTGCACGATCACGGCCATCTTCTCGTCCCGGGGAGAACGATCGATCGAACGGAGATAACTGCGCGCCTGACGGAACAGGGTCGAGGCGTACACGTATTTCACCGCTTCGACAAGGCGCCGGAAACGGGTCTCCACGTCCGTCTGGTTGTTCGGGGTCATCTTCGTCGCGTACACGCCCGCAAGCGGGTGCCGGAGCGCGTCTTCCAACAGGCTGGAAGAGCGCACGGCCAAAGGCGTGTGCACCCGTTCCACGACGGCCCACAAATCACCGACGAACTCGGCGGGGAGGTCCGCATTCTGCAACCGGTGCGCGATGCGGTCGTCGGGCAGCTCGATCAGCTCCTTCAGGTCGAGCCGGTTTCGTTCGAAAAAGGAATCGTACAGATCGGTGGTCAGAACGGTCAGGGTCGGTACGTTGATTTCGAAACGGGGAAACTCCGCCGGGTCGACGGCGGACAGGATCTTCTCGCGGATCAGGCGAAGCCCGGAGGCTTTCCCTCCGATCTCGCCCTCACCGATTCGCGTAAAAGTCTCCTCTCCGTCGAAAAAGCGGCGCTCGAATTCGGGCAGGTCGCCGCGGCCTTTCCCGCCCATGACCTCCTCCCTTCATGCTTCCCGTTGTCCCCCCGGATGCGCCTCTCCCCGGTTCCCGGGAAACCGGGGAGAGAGCGCCGGCGCTCGGGCTTCCGCGGCCCCTTTAGATCCAGCCGCGGTCGCGGCAAGCCTGCGCTACGCGGTTCACCGCCAAAACGTAGGCGGCGTCCCGCATGTAGAGATTCTGCTTCGTCGCCACTTCGCTGACCGCCAGGAAGGCGCTCGTCATCTTGTGATCCAGACGGGCGAGGACGTCGTCCTCGGCCCAATAGTAGTTCATGTTGCTCTGGACCTGCTCGAAATAGCTGCATGTGACGCCGCCGGCGTTGGCCAGGAAATCGGGGATGAGGAAAATCCCGCGTTTCTGAATCACCGCGTCCGCCTCCGGAGTGGTCGGGCCGTTGGCTCCTTCGGCGATAACCTTGACGCGCTTGCTGATGGAACCCACGTTTTCCGCGGTGATCTGATTCTCGAGGGCGCAGGGGAACAGGATATCCACGTCCTGGGTCAGCCAGGCGTCCGCGTCAAGCACCTCGTATCCGAGATCGCGCGCCTTCCCTTTGTCGATTCCGCCGAAGCGGTCGGTGATGGACAGCAGTTGGTCGAGGTCGATCCCGTCTTCTTTCCGGAAGCTATAGGAAACCTGATCCTCCTGATCCCAGCAGGAAACGCACTTCACCGTTCCGCCGATCTGCTGGTAGAGCCTGGCCGCGAACTGCGACACGTTGCCGAAGCCCTGCATGCTCGCCGTCGTGTCCGCCGGCCGGACATCGAGCTGCTTGAGCGCTTCCCGGAGCGTGTAGACCACGCCGTAGCCGGTGGCCTCCTTCCGTCCGAGCGAACCACCCATACCGACCGGCTTTCCGGTGATGAGGCCCGGGTAATGTCCCCCGTTGATGCGCTCGTACTCGTCGAGCATCCAGAGCATGTGTTGCTTGGTCGTCATCACATCGGGCGCGGGCACGTCCGAGACGGGCCCCACGTTACGGGCGATCTGGCGCACCCAGCCGCGGCAGATCTGTTCTTGTTCGCGGGCGCTCAGGTTGTGGGGGTCGCAGATCACACCGCCCTTGCCGCCGCCCAACGGAATGTCGGCGACCGCGCACTTCCAGGTCATCCACATCGACAGGGCGCG
This sequence comes from Candidatus Eisenbacteria bacterium, assembly GCA_016930695.1. Classification (NCBI taxonomy): domain Bacteria; phylum Candidatus Eiseniibacteriota; species Candidatus Eiseniibacteriota bacterium. The sequence continues at coordinate 9,048 of JAFGGD010000047.1, read as the reverse complement.
AACGGTGTCGATCGTTTCCTGCGGGTGGAAGCGAATGCCGCCCTTGCAGGGACCCCGGGCGTCGTTGTGTTGACAACGAAAACCCTGAAAGACCTGGGGCGTCCCGTCATCCATCCGGATCGGAATCAGGAAGTGATATTCACGCAGAGGCGAGCGAAGAAGGTCGCGCGTCGCCCGGTCGAGACCGATCATGTCCGCGGTTTTGTCGAACTGGGCTCGAGCCATTTCGAACGCGTTGAATGATCCCTTGGCAGCCATCGGTATTCCCTTTCCTACGGAATTCAATAGTTCGTACATGCCGGATACCGTGCCGGGGTATCAACCGGGGGGCAAAAAAGAAAGGCGATCCGCCGGAACGCGAAATCCGCCCCGAACGTCAACCGCCCTCGCTCGCCCATCAGTATAATGCCGCCGATGGGAGACGGCAAGCCTCGGCGGTCTTATTCCGGCAAAAGAAAACGAGGGGCGTGTTCTCCCGGCCATCCGATCCATGCATCCTTTTCCCCCGAAAACCGCCCGCGGAGAGCACGGAGGATCCTTGCGGGCAACCAACGTAATATCAACAGATTACGTGCAACTACATCCGGCGTGATGATGGCCGAACCGTTGCGGGACGACCGATCGTCAGGGAGAAAGACCGATCCCGCCGAAGAGCCTCAGCCAGCGGAGGGCCGCCGGATGATCCCCCGGCCGGCCCGCCCGTCGATGCGGACGCGGAGCGGTTCGGCGAGTGTGATGTGCCGGACGAAAGCGCCCTCCCACTCGGTGGAGGCGCTTTGCAACCAATCCCAATCGATGCGGTCCCCCGGCTTGCGAAGGCTGATGTGCATCGCGCCGATCCCGTGGAAGGTGAGTTCACGGAAGAAGTGCGTGCCCCGCGAGGACTCGACGTTGAAATCCTCGAGGCCCGCCTCGACCTGGACTCGGGCGCGGGAGACCTGCTCCCAGGAGACGGGGATCCCGAGCCAGCGATCGGTGGTCCCCCAGCGGCCGGAACCGATGAGCACGTAGGGGCGCTCTTCCCGGGCGAGGCGGTCGTTGCGCTCCCCCACCTCGCAAGCGATCTCGTGGGAGCGGGAGACGTCGAAACGGTCGGGACAGACGCAGAGGATATCCCGGAGGCCCGTGAAAAGACCGTGCCCCAGCGTGGCGGTGGAGGAGCAGAGGACATCCGCGGCCGCGGCGTCCCCCTCGATCGTTTCGGTCGTCCCCCCGCCGGCGTCTTCGTCCAAAGGACCGATCCCCTCGACGATGAATCGGTGCCTCTCCCCCTTTCGCGGGTCGCGCAGATCCACCGCGAACTCGATCGCGAGAGGCTCCGGGGCGGCGGCCCCGAAAAGATCCAGGAGGGCTCGCATCAGCTTGGCGAGCGGGAATGCGCCCCCCCGGAGCATGGGGGCGAAAGTGACCAGGCGGATCCCCTCCCGGTGGACGCCGGGGTAGACCATGCGGTTCTCCCGGGAGTAGATCCCCCCCACCGGGGCGAGGGCGCCGTCCCGATAGGCCGCCTCCAGATCGAACCGGGCGGATCCTCCGGGCGCCGCAGCCTCCACGCCGCCGGAGAGGTCGACGGCGGCGAACTTCCTCTGCGAGTTCCTCAAAATGTCCTCGGGAGTGGAGAAATCGGGCATCAGATCCGGGTGGGCCGGGGAGAAGCGGAGCGCGTCCATGGAGGCGCGGTTTCCCACGCCCAAGCCGAGCCGGACGTAGGCGATCCCCTCCTCCGGTTTCATATAGGAAATCGGGTAGACATTCTCGCTCCGAAGAACGCCGGACAGATTCGGGTAGAACCGCCCCCCCCGATCGGAGCCGGCGATCTCCCGGACGAGCGCCTGTTCGGCGGGATCGACGTCGCCCTCCCCGCGGAGCGCCTCGATCGCCTCCGTCAGGCGAGCCGGCAACGCGCCCCGGTCTTCGTCCCGGTTGGGCAGTATCCTCTCCCCCCCGCCCAGGGTGACGCGAAGAGGGGAGCGGATCGGGGCGAGTTCTTCCGCGGCGCCGGCGGCGCCCCCAGCCCGGACTTCGACCATCCGTGGAATGCCGCAATCGACGTCGGGGAACTCCGTGGCGAGAGAAGACCCTTTCAGGATCTCCTTCGCCCATCGGAGGCGGGCCGCCTCACCAATCGATTTTTCCCACGGCGCGACCATATTCTCTTCCTCCGGCCTTTCCGAGGTCACGACGGCGCATTCCGCCGGAACGAAGTCCGGATCGCCCCCGCACCCGAAATGTACCACCCCCCCCTCTCCATCTCCAGAAGACGAATGGGGGAAAGCGGAGGGAGGCCGGCATCCCCCCCGGGACCGGATTATGTTCCACGGGGGGAGGGCGCCCGGCAACCGTGCGGCCCGCGGAGAAACGCGGCGCCGGAAACGTCTCGGCTTTTCGTCGCGGTGTCGCCCGTTCCTTACTGCTATACTCGCTCGTCTTTCGGAATCGGTTTTCGCAGGAGAAGGGATTCATGGAGATTCGGAACGTGGCGATCATCGCCCATGTGGATCATGGGAAGACGACCCTGGTGGACCAGATCCTCCGGCAGTGCCACGTGTTCCGCACCGGACAGGAGGTTCGGGAACGTTTTCTGGACTCCGGCGATCTGGAGCGGGAGCGGGGGATCACCATCACCGCCAAGAATTTCTCGATCATCCATAAAGGGGTGCGTATCAATCTGATCGACACCCCGGGGCACGCCGATTTCGGGGGCGAGGTGGAGCGCGTTCTCAAAATGGCCGACGGGGTCCTGCTTTTGGTGGACGCCTTCGAAGGTCCCATGCCGCAAACGCGTTTCGTCCTACAGAAAGCCCTGCAACTCAACCTGAAACCGGTGGTCGTCATCAACAAGGTGGATCGTCCCCAGTCGCGCCCCCATGAGGTCTTGGACGAGATCTTCAATCTCTTCATCGAACTGGAGGCCACCGACGAGCAGCTCGATTTCCGGGGTGTGTACGCCGCCGGCCGCGACGGCTGGGCGGTGGGCGAACTGAATGAAGAACGGCGGGACTTGGGCCCGCTTCTGGACATGATCGTCGAACACGTTCCACCTCCCCGCGTCCAGGAAGGGCCGGTGCAGATGCTCATCGCCGCGGTGGACCACAACGACTACGTGGGGCGGATCGGCATCGGCCGCGTTCTGCGGGGCACCCTCCGCGCGGACGATCGGGTCGTCCTGATCAAGAGGGACGGCAGCTGCGTCAACGACATCGTGAAACAGCTCTTCCTGTTCGACAACCTCGGCAGGCGGGACGTCGACGAGGTCGTCTGCGGGGATATCTGCGCCGTCGTCGGCTTGGAGGGGGTGGACATCGGCGACACACTGGCCGATCGGGAGCACCCCGAGCCCCTCCCCCTGATCGCCGTGGACGAGCCCACCCTGACGATGAATTTCATGGTCAACAACAGCCCCTTCTTCGGGCAGGACGGCCGGTTCGTCACCAGCCGCCAACTGCGCGAACGCCTCCTTCGCGAGCAGGATCGGGACGTGGCCCTGCGCGTGGAGGACACGACGAGCCCCGACACGTTCAAGGTCAGCGGCCGCGGCATCCTGCACCTGTCGATTCTCATGGAGAACATGCGCCGCCAGGGTTTCGAGTTCCTGGTCGGCCAGCCGCGCGTCATTTACAAGGAGATCGGCGGTCGCAAGGCGGAGCCGGTGGAAACACTGGCCGTGGGCGTGCCGAACGAGCACGCGGGCGCGATCATCGAATACGCCGCCTCGCGCAAGGGCGAACTCGTGAAGATGGAGCAGGGAGAGACCCACTGCCGCCTGGAGTTCCGGATCCCCAGCCGCGGTCTCATCGGCTTTCGGAGCAAAATGATGCGGGTCACGGGCGGCGAGATCGACATGCACCACCGGTTTTTCCAGTACGAGTTCTTCAAGGGAGGGCTGCCGCAGAGGGTGAACGGCAGCATCATCAGCATGGCCGAGGGAACGGCGGTGGCTTTCGCTCTGGACGCCCTGCAGGACCGCGGCCGCTTTTTCGTCGAACCGGGCGACCGACTCTACGCGGGGCAGATCATCGGGGAGCGCGCCAAGGAGGGAGATCTCGTCGTCAACGCCCAGAAGGCCAAGCAGCTGACGAACCTCCGCGCGGCCGGAGCGGACCGGAAGATGCGGATCGCCCCGGCGGTGAAGATGAGCCTCGAAGAATCCCTCGAGTATCTCAGCCCCGACGAGTACGTCGAGGTGACCCCCCATCACATCCGGCTTCGCAAATCCATTCTGAGCGAAAACGAACGGAAAAAAGCCTTAAAACGGATGGGGACGGCGGGCGCCTGAATGACGGACGCGCCGCCCGAGGGGATTCCGCGCCTCGAACCGCCAGGGATCGGACGGCGGGGCCCGAGCGCGGATTCTCCTTGATCCGGCGGCTCCCCGAACGCGATGCTCTCTACGGCGCCGAGGGGGATGGCTCCACGATCCGCGTTCCATTCCGATCCGCGCGAGGGATCCCTATGCCGGACATCTACATCGACGCCGACGGCTGCCCCATGAAACAGGAAACGTACCGGGTGGCGAAGCGCTACGGCCTCAAAGTGGTCCTGGTGGCGAACTCCCGGATGCGCTTTCCGGGAGGCGATTCGATCGAACTGGTCCTCGTCGACGATGGTTTGGATGCGGCGGATGATTGGATCGCCGAGCACGTCACCGATACGGACATCGTCATCACGGGCGATATCCCGCTCGCGGCGCGGTGCATCAAGAAGGGGGCGGGAGTTCTCGGCATACGGGGACACCCGTTCACGGAGGACTCCATAGGCGAAGCCCTCGCGAGCCGGGAACTCCTCTCCCACCTTCGGGAAATCGGCGCCGTCACGGGAGGCCCCCCGGTCCTCTGCAAGAAAGACCGATCCCGTTTCCTCGAGAGCCTGGACAACATGATTCAAAACAGGCTTCGGGAAAAATAGCGGAGCGATTTCCACCGTTCCGGGGCATGGGAAAGGATCACTGAACACCGGCGGAGAAGCCCGGTACGGTGAACGGGGACGAGCCGCCCGGAGCCGGATCGATTCGGACACGAATCCCATCAATGGTTGAACGGTTCACGGGATTGGGTTGTTCATAACATCCGTCTTTGGTAAGCTTGATGTGATGGTCAATTCGAGGGAAAGCTACAGCTTCGATTTCCCTCTCCTTGTCGAGCTTGCGAGTATATAGGCGTCACCAAGACGAAACATGTCACCCATGCAAAAATCCGATGCTCGTTTCTTGGCGTCTCTGATTCTCCTCGCGATCTTCGCCAGAGCGGCGTTTTTCTTGGGGGGGGGGGGGTACTTCCACTACAGGGCGCCGACAGCCATTCCTACTACGCGTTGGCACTGAATTTCGCTCATGGGAAAGGGCTGGTGTATGTAGACAACGGCGCGCCGGATCTGGTTCTCGCTTCGTTTCGCCCTCCGCTGTACCCGTTTTTCGCGGGAGTCATCTTCAAAATATTCGGTGATCATCCATCAGCCGTAGTGATCGCTCAACATTTATTCGGTGTGTTGTCCATCGTGATCTTGTTCGCCGCGGCGAAGTCGCTCTTCAACGAAGCCGTAGCCAGATGGGCGGGCGCATTGGGGACAGCGTATTGGGTGTCGATGTATTGGGAGAGTCAGCTCTACACCGAATCGCTCTTCTGCTTTCTTTTCCTACTGGCGAACTATTTCGTGATCACGGCGGCGTTGAAGCATGGTTGGAAGGGCGTCTCACGGCGTGCCTTTATGGGCGGGATATTTTATGGACTTGCGGTCCTGTGCCGTCCCGCGGCCGTGCTGGCCCTGCCGTTGGTCGTGGGATGGATCGTCGTCCTCCGAGCTAAAAACGACAGAAGGGCGCTGATCCCGGCGGCATGGATTCTGGGAGGCTGGATCCTGATCATGCTTCCGTGGTGGACTCGTAACTACATCGTTCACGGATCGTTCGTTCCTTTCGTAACATCTGGCGGACTTAATTTCTGGGGGGGGAATCACGCTGCCGGTGCCGCAAAGGGAATCCCCGCCGCATGGGAGATTATGAAAGAGAACCCGGACGGACTCTCCGAGTTGGAGATGGACCGGTGGTTCTACCGTGACGCTTTGGATGCGCTGATCGCAAACCCAAACCGGTTCCCGGTTGCTCTGAAAAATAAGATCCTCGCCTACTGGTGGCCTTTGCAGCGGGACATCTATCAGGTTCCTTTCCGCCTGCTGTTTCCCTTCTTCCTGATCGGGCTGGGAGCCTCCATCCGCTGTTTCCGTAAGTCCTCCGTGTTGTACCTGCTCATCCTGTCTCAGTGCGCCGTGTCGGTCCTCTATAACGCCCACAGCCGTTATCGTTACTCCATCGATTTCTATTTACTCATGATCGCCGCCGTCGGCTGCGTCGGGTTGATGAACGCTGCGCCCACCCGGCGCAAGTGGGCGAGTCCCCTGTCCGGCCTGATCATCCTCGGCTTGGGACTCCTCTTCTGGGCGATGGAACGTCATGCACTACCGCTCATCCGGCTCTGGCACCTCATCCCCGCTGCCCTCGCACTCGTTGCTCTCGGGTACCTCCGGACCCATCACCTATCTCCTTGCGCGCCCGCGGTCGACCAACGAGTTCTCCTGCCCGACGATCCCCCTGCCTAGCAAGAAACCGCACTGAATAGAACAGGATCACCCCGTCTCCTTTTCCAACAACCGGGAGCACCGCACCCATGAGTTCCGGCCGGGGCGTTCGGGGGCGGAAACGAACCATTAAAAGTGGTATAATCAGGAGAAGCCGATGTCCAGTCCCCCTAAAGCCGGTATTTCACTCATCCGTTCCGGCGCGAGTCGGGGGGTTCATTTCCAAAAATCCGGGGGTGTTTCCTTGTTGATATCGTCCATTTTTTCTCGCGTTTTACGTCATTCAGCCATTCTGTCCCTTCTCTTCTTGCTCGTCTACTCGGGAGAGGCGACGGCCGATCCTCCGCCCGGTTATTACGATACCGTGGTGACATCCACTCCGGAGAGCCTGCGCGCCACCGTGCACGCCGTCATCGACGGCCACACCAAGATCCCCTACACCTCCTCGTCCACGGACACCTGGGACGTGCTGGACGCGGCCGACGAGGACCCGCTGGATTCCACCCACGTGCTGGATCTCTACAGAAACCGGAGCTATCTGAAGTACGGGGGAGGCAACTCCTACTACAACCGGGAGCACGTCTGGCCCAACAGCTACGGCTTTCCGGACGACGGCTCCACCAACAAGCCATACACGGACTGCCACCATCTGTTCGACTGTTATATCGGATACAACGAAACCCGCGGCAACCGCATCTTCGACGCCTGTTCGACATTGTGCCAAACCTACACCGTGGACGACTACAACGGCGAGAGCGGGGCGAACTACAGCAGGAACACCTCGCCCGTCGGTATCTGGGAAACCTGGGAAGGGCGGCGCGGCGACGTGGCGCGGGCGATGTTCTACATGGACGTGCGGTACGAGGGCGATTCCGGCGAGCCCGATCTGATCCTGACCAACGACGTCGATTCGATCCTCGCTTCCTCGACGGGAAACAACGAATCGGTCGCCTACATGGGGCTATTGGACATCCTGCTCCAATGGCACGAGGACGACCCCGTGGACGACAAGGAGCGATCCCGCAACGACGTGGTGTATTCGTACCAGGGGAACCGCAATCCCTTCATCGATCACCCGGAATGGGTCGCCGGCATCTTCATCGAGGGGACGACCGATATCGCGCCCGGCGGGCCGCCCGAGGCGGCGCGAAAGGCGTGGATCACCGCGGTTTCGCCGAACCCGTTCAACCCCAGAACCAACGTCCTCTTCTCCCTCGCCGATCCGGGGCATGTGCGGTTGGACGTGTACTCCGTGTCCGGCAAGCTCGTTCGAACCCTCCTGAGCGGACACCGCGCGTCCGGAGAACACAGCGTGTTCTGGGACGGAACGAACGGGGCGGGAGAGTCCGTGGCGAGCGGCGTCTACTTCTGCCTTCTCCGTTCCGACGGCGGCGCCGACACGCGCAAACTGGTTCTCGTAAGGTAGCGCGGACATATCCGTACTTTCACACGAAGGGGAGGGCTCCATGAGGTCCCTCCCCTTTCCTTGTCCTGATGATCCGCACCTTGGACAGAGCGCGAAGAGAACAAGGCAACGGCCGCGAGCTAAACAGCGCTCTCGATGAAGAAGGATCGGATCCGAGGAACCACCGGAAGAAAGTGCGAAAGATTCTGGACACTACCCTCGGCCATGCTTTCCCGCGGTTTCGAGGTGGAGCCGTCACGAGGTCCTGACACGTGCGCTCTCGGCCATGCTTTCCCGCGGTTCGGGGACGCGTTCGTCTCGAGGAATCGGGATGGGAGGCGAGAAGCCGCTTTGGACGAGCACCCGGCCGGAATCGTAGCCTGAGCTACGATGAGGACGGGTGCGACGGAAAAGCGGCTTCGCAGCCCGCGACCCGATTCCGCAGTAGAACGCGTTCCCGAATCGCGGGGAAAAAGAAGGAGCCCGTCGCCTTTCGACAACGGGCCCTTCAAATATAATCCCCGGCGACGTCCTACTCTCCCACAAGGTCGCCCAAGTAGTACCATCGGCGCAGGAGGTCTTAACGACCGTGTTCGGAATGGAAACGGGTGTGACTCCTCCGCTATCGCCACCGAGAATTATTTATCTGTTTGATAATCGAACGCGATTTTGGTAAGGCGCCTTCTTCCGGAAGGAGACGATCCGAAAAATCAAGGATCAAGCCTCACGGCCTATTAGTACCAGTCGGCTGAACGGCTTGCACCGCTTACACCTCTGGCCTATCAACCTCGTAGTCTACAAGGGGCCTTTAGGTACCGAAGTACGGGACATCTTATCTTGGGGTGGGCTTCGCGCTTAGATGCTTTCAGCGCTTATCCCTTCCGAACATAGCTACCCAGCCATGCCGTTGGCACGACAACTGGTGCACTAGAGGTTCGTCCAACCCGGTCCTCTCGTACTAGAGTCAGCTCCCCTCAAATGTCCTGCGCCCACGACGGATAGGGACCGAACTGTCTCACGACGTTCTAAACCCAGCTCGCGTACCGCTTTAATTGGCGAACAGCCAAACCCTT
>JAFGGD010000046.1 GCA_016930695.1 Candidatus Eisenbacteria bacterium | reverse complement strand
GTTGAGCACCGCGCCGATGAGGAGGGAGACGCCGGTGCGGATCCCCATCAGTCCGCCGGCGCCGATCATGACGATCTCGGTGTCGAAGCGGATCGTCAGATCTCGGAGGGAGGTGCCCAGGACCGCGGGGGTGGTGAATTTGTAAAGGAAGTCTTCCCAGTGCTGCCAGTAGGTGTTGATCCATTCGCCGAAACGGCGTAGGCCGAGAACGATCCATAGCTCGCCGTCGCGGACAAGGTTGATGGCGCCCGAAATCAGCGCGAAGGCGAGGAGGAGCTTCTCCTGCGGGATTCCCTGCTTCGATGCATCGGGGCTGTGAAGCGTGTCGAGCACCACGCCGGCGGCGCGTCCCTCGGGGAAGGGGAATTGCTCGTCGTTGATGAAACGCCGTTTCAGGGGGAAGGCGAAGAGAACGCCGAGAAAGCCGACCACGATGATCCACCAGAGGGTGTGCCACATGGGGATCACCTTCCCGGTCACGATCATGTAGGCGGGGATGCTCGCGATGAGAGGCGCCGTCATGTAGCCTGCGGCGCAGGCGATGGACTGCATGACGTTGTTTTCGAGAATGGTGAATTCGTCGCCGAGCCCGATGCGGACGAGCACCTTGAAGATGGCGAAGGCGAGGATCACCGATGTGATCCCCACGCCGAGGGTCCAGCCGGTTCGGACGCCGACGTAGAGGTTGGTGAGCGACAAGACCCCGCCGATCAGCATGCCGCAGATCACCGCCCGGAGGGTGAACTGAGGCATGTCTCCCCGATAGACGTTTTTCAGCCACCATTCATCTTTTTGTTTCAGGGTCCAGGTTCGGACCTGTTCTTCGGTCAGCTGCTTAATCGCCATGGTTCCTCCGCCTGTGGCCGGTCGGTGCGCGTCAGCCGGGCTCTCGGGGGGCGCCGATCCCGGAGGGATGGAGCGTAGACTCAGGAGTCTACATGGGTTTGGACGGGGGGACAAGGCGGGGCCGGAAAGGGTGGGTGCTCGGCGAGCCCTGACGGCCCCGAGAGGGAGCCCGGCGGCGGAAGGGAGGGTCACGCTGCGAAGTCGGTTTTTCAGTTTCCCTCTCCCGATTGCGGGAGAGGGTTAGGGTGAGGGCGAGGGTGAGGGCGAGGGTGCCTTTCCTTCCCCCCCCGAATCTCTTCCATGTCGTCGTGGTTTCCGTGGTAAATATGGACGTGGACGACAATACCCGTCGGCGAGAGGTGTGAGATGAGCGAAAGACCCGCATTCTACAGCGTTCCCGGTCTCAACGTGGAGACCTACGATACTCTGACCGAGGCGTACGCCGCGGAGGGGAGCGGCACGCCGATCGAGGGGGATCTCGGTTTCTATCTAAAGCGCGCCCTCCGCGCGGGGGGACCGGCGTTGGAACTCGCCTGCGGCACCGGGCGGATCGCCTGGGCTCTCGCCGAGGCGGGAGTGGAGACGGTCGGTCTCGACCGGTCCGGGGCGATGCTGGACGCGGCCCGCGCCAAAGCGGAGCGATACGCCGCCGCGGTGCGCGGGCGGATGACCTTGCTGAGCGGCGACATGACCGATTTCCACATCGACCGCCGTTTCCGGATGGTGATCCTCGCGTTCCGCTCCTTTCTCTCTCTCCTCACGCCCGAAGCCGAGCGCGCCTGCCTGGAGCGCGTGCGGGAACACCTGGAGCCCGGCGGCAGCCTGATCCTGGACGTCTTCGACCCACGGCTCGACTGGTGCGCCCCCGGCGTGGGGAGGGTGCCGCGGGAACAGGATACGGTCCGGCATCCGGTTTCGGGGAACAAGGTGCGTATCGAAGTGACGGAGGGGAAGACCGATCCCCTCACGCAGATCGTGGAAGAGCGCTGGCGCTTCACGGAACTCGACCCCGACGGGAAGGCGCTTCGCCGGGAAGAGGAGACCCTCAAGCTGCGATGGATCTACCGCTGGGAACTCCGCCATCTCCTCGAACTCGCCGGTTTCGTCGTCGAGGAGGAGTACTCCGGTTTTCAGGAGTCGCCGCCGGTCTACGCGCGGGAGATCATCCTGATCGCCCGCCCGGCCGGTTAGACCGTCCGAGAAGGTAGCTATGCGATTTCTCGCCGCGTCGCTTTGTCTTCTGATCGTCTGGAACGGGTGCTCGACGACCCGGCCTCTCTGCGGATCCGCCGCGGGCGATATCGACTGGGATTGCGTGAAAGCGGAAGCGGTGGGAAAGAACGTGAGTCTCACCTTCACGAACGGAAACCGCGTGAGCGGCCGACTGGAATCGATCGGCCCGGACGCGGTTCTCTTAAAGGAAAATCTCGGCAAGCCGTCTTCCCGCTATCCCTTTGCCGATATCACGGATGTGAACGTCATCCACACGCACCCAGGGCGATCGTTGCTTCTCACGGCGGCCGTTTCGGCGACGGCGACATTCCTGTTCTTATGGATCATGCTCGCCGGCGAAGACTGGAACAATTAAGGGACTAAAATAAAAACGGCGGGGGCCCTTTCGAGCCCCCGTCTCCTGGGGGATGAGATAGGGCCGGGCGACCACACCCGGTCCCCGCTATATGGCCGGGTTCATCACCCGGCCGAGGACGAGAATCCCTCCGGACGCGTTGTCCCGCACCAGCAACAGGAAGGGCCGGTCCACACGCATTTCCGGGGGGCCGTCCGGGTTCTCGCCGAAGCGAAGGAGCCGCGCCGCCGCCGTCTCGTCGGCGCCGGCACCGTCCCCCTCCTCCAGAGTCAGGCTGCAGAGGTGCCTCAGGCGGCCGAGGCAGAGCCGTTCCCCCGCGGCCATTCCGGAGAAGTCGGCGGTGTTCTCGTAAAAAGCGGAGCAAACGCCCATCCTGCGAAGAGCCCTCTCCAAGTCCGGCTCGCCGGTCAGGCGGAAGCGGGGGAGCGCGATCCGCATTTGGGTGCTTTCCAGATCGTTCCACCACCGATCGATGGGCAGTGATCCGATCTCTTCCTGCAGCCGGAACAGATCCTCGGTCCGGTCCGGAAGGAGGACGATGAGGGAGAGGGTCGGTTCGCGGAAGGGGATCTCGAGGACCTGCACGTTGCCGCGGCGGGCGTAGCCGAACGATCCGGTTCGCCGCATCATGGGAACGAAGACGGACCGTTCCCGCGTCTCCCATGGGGAAACCTGTTCGAGAGCGTAGAATGGGGCGCGCCGGGTTTCGCCGGCATCGAAGGGGAAGGCCCAGCTTCCGCTGAGCGCGACCGCGCCGGTCAGTGCGAGGCGCGTTCCCTCGGGCTGTTCCGAAAAGAGATCCGGGTACGGCTCTCCGGCGTCTTGCGCGGTCCGACCGGAAGAGGCGGCGGCGGCCGCATGCGGATCGTCTGCCGGATCGAGCAGCGAAAACGCCGTTCCATGCCGTTCTTGGATCCGGGCCAGATACCCATCAAGAAAAAGGCATTCCGGTGTGCCCCAGAGCCGGCAACGTAGGAGAAGCCGGCAGTCGTTCCTCCGCGCGCGGTCCTGGATACGGCAAAGAAGTTTCGAATAGACGTCATAGGCGTAGGTTTCCTCCTGGTCGTCGGGGAGGTGGAAGGTTCGCGCCATCTCGTCCCGCGTGCCGCCTCTCGCGCCGGCGTAAACCACGCCGAGGATGTTGGAGATTCCGAGAGGGGAAAAGAGGAGGTTGCCCGAGTCGTCGGATACGACCTGGAACAACTCCAGCGCGAAACGGTTGGACGCCTCGATCGCTCCGGAGATCTCTTCCGGGTCGGGAGCATGCGGTTCAGCGAGCGCGCTCTCGGGCAGGACGAGGTGCAGGGGCGCGAGGAGAGCGAGAAAGGCGAGTGAGGATCGACGCATCCTTCGCCTCCTTCATTCCGTCCCTTCGGGGGTCGTTTTCAGTTTAGCCGCTCCGGAGGGGCCCGCCCACTCTTTCGAAACCGGCGGATTCGATGTTGCAAGACGTTGGTGCGGTATCGGTTGCGCAATCACCGGTCTTCGGGACGCGCCGGAACCGCCGCCGTTTCGGCGGGGCGGCGTGGGGCGGCCGGGACAGCCTCCTGATCAAACGACGTGTGAAAGGGGCATTGTGTTTTATTGAAACGGGGATTTCTCGGCCGGAATCGATCGGGTATCCTGGGAAAACCCGGGCGGAAAGGCGTGAAGTGAAGCTCTACCTCGTCGACGGCTACAACCTGATTTTCAACAGCAGGCGGCTCTCGGAGCTGTTGCACTACGACGGCCGCCGCGCTTCCCGTGAGGAGGCGGAGAGGGTCATTCTTCGTTGGGCGCGCGCCGCCGGGGACGTCCGCGTGCTCCTCGTTTACGACGGAAAGCGCTTTTCCGGCGGGCATCCGGGGAACCGGGACGAGGAGCCGCTCCTGGTCCGTTTCACCGATCCACCCGCCGAGGCGGACGACAGGATCGTCTATGAGGCGGGCCGGGCGGCGGGCCGCTTCGGGCGGGTGTTCGTGGTGAGCGACGACCGCGGACTGCGCGAAGCGGCGCGCGCGGCGGGCGCGGATACGGTTGATATCGAAAGTTATCTCCGCGCGATCTTCACGCCCGGCGCGGAGCCCTTCAAGGAAGCCCGTTTCAGCGACGAGGAGGCGGCGGAGATCGCGGAGGAGCAGATGCGACGGCCCGCGCCCGCCCGGGAGGAGCCGTCCCCCCCTCCGCCTCTCCCGGCACGGCGGCCGGCGGCGCGCCCGAAGGCGGTTCCCTCCGAAAGCGCGATCCCGGCCCCGCGCCCGGAGCGGACCGGCGCGCGGGAACGCTACGAAAAGCGGACGAAAAGAAAGGCCGCCTCCTCGGGGAAGCGGCCCTCTCGTTCGCGGAAAAAGCGGCGCGGTTTCTGAGCCCGTCCCCCGGCGTCAGCGCCGGCGCTCGTCCTCCGGCCGTACGAAAGTGTCGATCGCGACCCGCCGGATCCGGTCCTCCCGGGGCGGGTCGATCCTGCCGAGCTTCTCCACCGCCGCGGTGACCTGCGTGGTGAGCGTTCCCGGGAAGGGATGCGTTTCGCCGGGAAGGAAACCGAGATACTTTTCCGGTTGGCTCACGGCGAGGTAGTCCACCGACGCGACCGAATAGATACGTCCCAGGTCGACCGGCTCGCCCCCCACGGTCACGCGGTGCAGCGTGGTCCCCTTCTCGTCCGTCGCGTAGGAGTATTCGATTCCGGAGATCTGAACGATGCCGTGGCTCTGCTCCGCCTCGGCCCGCGCGTTGTGGAGCGCGAAGGCGAGAAGATCGGCGCCGGTGCATTCGAAACGGAGCATGTAGTTCTGGAAGGGGAGCATCTCCCGGATGTCCAGCTTGGTGATCGGTCCGGCCTCCAGGTCCTTCCGAATGCCTCCGCTGTTGATGAGCGCAACGTCGGCGCCGGCGATCTCCCGCATCCGGTCCGCGAGCCAGTCGCCCAACTCGCTCTCACCGTAATAGCTGCGCTCCATATGCGCGGAGGCCTGCGCGATCACCACGCCGAACTCCTCGATGATCCGCTTCTCATACGCCTCGACGAGGGCGCGCACCGGCGCGGTCCCCTCGGCCTCGCCGGCGAGGGTGGTGATGAGGCGGCAATCGGCGCTCGCAACGGCGTCGTCCCGCACCTCCAGCTCCGCCCGTCCCACGTAGCGTCCGTTGCAACCCGCCTGCAGGATCCACACGTCGCCGACCCGTTCCCCCTCGTCGAGGCGGGTGTGGCTGTGCCCGCCGATGATCACGTCGATGCCGGGGACCTCACGGGCGATCACTCGGTCCGTCTCGATCCCCTCGTGGGAGAGGACGACGATCAGGTCCGTTACCGGATCGATCTCGGGAACGATCCGGCGGAGCGTTTCCACGCCGCTCTCGATCCGTATCCCCGCATAGCCGGGATCGCCGAGCAAGCCGCCCAGCTCCTCGGTGGTGATGCCGATCACGCCGACCCGGACGTCGCCGACCGGGTACACCCGATAAGATTCACCGGTGAAGGGTTTGCCCTCCGCGTCGAACAGGTTCGCCCCGAAGACCGGAAAACGGGCCATGTCGAGGAGGCGCCGCTGGTCCTCCGGCGAGACGTCGAACTCGTGGTTGCCGATGGTCATCCCTTCCAGGCCGGCGATGTTGTAGAACTCGACGATCGCCCCGCCGGGAACGCCCCGGTACTCGATGTCGGCGAGGGGCGTTCCGGTCATGAAATCGCCGGCGTCCAGCCAGAGCGTGTTCGGCGACGCCCGGCGCTCCCGAAGAATCGTCGCCTCGATCGCCTCGAAGCCTCCCACCGGAGCGTTGTCGCTCCGCCAGCTCGCCGCCTCGGGCGTGAAGTGCGCGTGCAGGTCGTTGGTGTGAAGCAGGACCACCGTGCCGGAGCCGGCGGAGGCCTGCGCGGCCGCGGCCAGCAGGATCGACCCGGCGGCGATCCATCCTTTCCATCGCATGAGAAACCCTCCCCGGGGTTCGGACGCTTCTTACACACCGGCGCCTGGGCCGCCGGTCCCCGTCTTCCCTAATAAGAATAGAACAGACCGTCTCCGGACCCAACGCCGGAAGTGGGGGCGCGCCGGTCAGCGCGCGACCACGATCAGGTCCTGCGAGGAATCGGGGACGAAGGGGGAGCCGCGGTAATCGCCGAACCGTTTGATTTTTTCGAAGCCGGCGTCGCGGAGAAAGCGTTCCAGCTCCTCTTCGCGAAGGGGCCGCAGGATCGATGATTGGGTCCGCACGAGCCGGGTCTCTCCGGAGGGCGGTTTCCTCTGGAGGGTGAGCACCTCGAAACGGATCCGTCTCTCATCGATTCTGTCCATCACGCGGAGGAAGAGGATCTCGTTCCCCGAGTCGGTGCGGCGAAAATTGAGCGGCAGGTGGCGCACCTCCTTCTCGAGAATGCGCCTGTAGTTCAGGATCTGGATGAGCAGCGGCGCGCCCGGCCGGAGGAGATCGCGAAGGTCCCGGAAGAGCCGTTGATAGCCGTCGTCCTCGGCCAGATTGACGAGGGTGTTCCCCAAGCAGTAGGCGCCGCCGAGAATCCCGCCGCCGCGGACGGGGAGCCGGTCCATGCTTCCCCGGACGAAGGGGATCTCCGGATAGGCGCCCCGCGCCTTGTCGAGCATTCCGGTGGAGCGGTCCAGGCCGATGACGCGGAAGCCCCGCTCCGAGAGTGCCCGCGCGTGTTCGCCTGTGCCGCAGCCCACGTCGAGCAGCCGCGCTCCTTTCGAGCCGTCGCCGAAGAGGTGGAGCAAAAAAGGCATCTCCCTGCGGATCCGGTTTTCCCAGGAGACGAAGCGCCGGTAATCGATGCGGCCGAAAGGGTCGTCGCTATGCAAATTCATCTCCTCGGGGATACGAGCACGAGGACCTCGTCCGGCGCGGCGGGGGGGACGTCGGGTCGGGGAAAGGAAACGCGGACCTTCCTGTCCGGATGAACGAGTTCCGCGTAGGCTTGGACGGTGTAGTCGGTCAGCGCCGCCACCAGAAAAATCGGCGATCCCTTCCGGTATCGGGAAAGGTGGGGCAGGTCGGTCATCGTGATCGTTCCGCCGTCCGGCGTTTCGGCCAGCCTCCGATCCAGGTCGCCCAGAAAGAGGCGGGTCCGGCGGCTCGCGTCGCGCCACTCCGGGTGGAACTCGAAGGGGGGAGCGCTCTTCAGATTCACGACAAAGAGAAGAAGAACGGTCGCGGCGGCGAGAGCGCCCGCGACCCGCGCCGCCGGTCCGCCCCGCCGGAACGCCTCCCACGCCTCTTCGATGCAGAGCCCGGTGAGGAGCGCGAAGGGGGCGACGGTGTGAAGCGCGTACCAGGGGGAGACGGCGAGGGAGAGCCCGTGCACCAGCCAACCGAGAATCATCCAGCACCAGGCGAGCACCGCCGTGTTTCTCCGCGGCGATCGCCGGAAGAGGACCGCCGTGAGAAGGAGAAGGAGAATCGTCGCCGCCCCCCGGGCCGTGTGTCCCGCCAGGAGGGAGGAGAGGAAGGGGATCGGGTAAAAGGTGGAGCGCTGAAACTCGGGGAAGATCAGCCAGGAGTGGCCGAGAAAGGAGAGGGGCGTGAGGGATGCGTGGCCCCCCAGGCCGCCGAGCGCGGCGCTTCGCGCGGCGAGGAAGAGGAGGATCGCCCCGGCCGCGGGAGCCGCGGTGATCGCCCCCCTCGCCCACCGGTTCCGCCCTCCCTCCTTCGGCTCGAGAACGCGGTCCAGAAAGAGGAGAACGGGCGCGAGGATCCCCACCTCCTTGGCGCCCACGGAGAGGAGCGCCAGGGCGCCGGCGACCCACGGACCCGCCCGGCCCCGCCGTCGCCCGGCGAGGAGGGCTCCGGCGAGAAAGAGGAGGGATAGCGTGTCCCCCCGGCGCGCCGCGACGGGCAGTATGTTCAGATGTACGGGATGAACGACGAAGAAGAGGGCCGCCGCGATCCCCGCCGCGCCGAAACGCCGTCCCGAGCCTCCGCCGCCGAGCGCCCCCAACAGGATCGCGCAGCCGGAGAGGATCAGGAGGTCGGTCAGGTGGAAACCCCACGCCCGCAGATCGTAGAGTGCGTGGTCGGCGGCGAAGGACAGGTTCAACACGGGCCGGTAGAAACGCCCCTGCGTGTAGCGGCCGTCCATCAGTTCTTCGGTGAACGTGCCGATCGCGTCGGCGGCGTTCTCGATTCGCGCGCTGAGAATGATCGGGT
This sequence comes from Candidatus Eisenbacteria bacterium, assembly GCA_016930695.1. NCBI lineage: Bacteria > Candidatus Eiseniibacteriota > Candidatus Eiseniibacteriota bacterium. The sequence goes on along the minus strand of JAFGGD010000046.1, from coordinate 129,563 downwards.
AGGTGTCGTGGCCGACGAGAGCGAGCAGCAGGTTTTCGCCGTAGAGGAAAAACACCGCCGCGACGACAGCCGCCGCCGCGACCGCCCGCGGATAGGGGATCCGGAAGGGGGTTGACGCTCCTCCGTCTCCACGAGATCCCGCCGGATCGTTTGTCATCCCCTTCGCCCTCCCGGAAGCGAGAGTGAAACCGTTCCTCCGGGAGGATAACAGAAGGGGGTCGAAGCGAACCAGCGGCCTATGGCGAGACGGTGGCCGCGGTTTCCCCGGCGTCTCGGCGCGGAGGCGGGCCCAGGTTCGGCGCCGGGAGGATGATCACGTACGCGCGCCTCGCCCGTTCCTTCGCCTCCAGAAGGAGACGGCCGCCGAGGTGCCGGACCACCCGGTGGGCGATGGCGAAGCCGATCTCGTCGCCGCCCGCGGGGACGCCCGACCCGCCGCCGTCGCCTTCGGCGAGGGCGAAGAAGGAGGATCTCTCCTCCTCGGAGAAGTCCGGGCGGTCGTTCCGGATGCGGAGATGAAGCATGCCGTCGTCGTCGTCCGCATGGACGCTCAGATCCACGGATCCTCCGCCCGGGGAAGAGCGAATCGCCGATTCGGCGAGACGCGAAAGAACCCGGCCCAAACGTTCCCGGTCCACCAGGATTTCCGGTAGGTCCTCTTCGACGATCCGGCGGAGGGAGATTCCCCTTTCCGACGCGAGGGGCTCCGCTTCGGCGAGCACCCGGCGGAGAATCGCCGCCGGATCCTGCGCGGAGAGCGACCAGGAAGCGCGTCCCGAATCCAAGTCGGACAGATCGAGAAGGTCGCTCACGAGGCGGGAGAGCCGCTCGGTCTCCCGCCGGATCACCGTCCCGTCCGATGTGTTCCGGATCGCGCTCAGTGGTTCCCGCACATCCCGGGAGACGACGGAGAAGAGAGCGTCCCGCAGCCTGTTCGCCCGGCGCAGCCCGTCCAGCGCGTTCTCCATCTCGACGGTCCTCTCCTCCAGCCGTTCCGAGAGAGCGCGCTGATCGAAAAGGCTCCTCTTGAGGCGCTGAATCTCCTGCCGCTTGGCGGTCAGATAGAGCGTGAAAACCACGACCAGGCCGGAGAGCCCGACCGAGACGATGCGGCGGTGCGCGCCCTCGGAGACGGCCGTGCCGCGGACCGTCTCGCCCGGATCGGCGGTGAGGTATTGAATGATCACGGTCGCGGAGAGGAGAACGAGGAGGACCACGAAGAGGGTCCAATAGGCGTTCTCGATCCGTCTCAGTCGGCGCAGATCCGTCGGGGCCGTTTTCCGATGATGCGGCGGCAAGGTGATTCGGCTCCTTTAATCTTAAACATCCAAGGCGGGGGTCACGGTGTTTTCTTGCGGGTTTTCTTCTCCGACGCCGGCCGGGACGGTTTCGACGGAGTCGCCGGCCCGGGCATCTTCTCCGGCGGAGCGTTGCCACCCCGCCTCTTCCAGCGTGTCCCGAAGCGCTCCGCGAAGCAGGCGTCCCGCCCTCTGGAACCCTTCGTCCGTGCCGCCGCCGTAGCGAAGGCCGAGCGTTCGCTCTCCCCGCCGAAGCCGAAGAACCCCCCATCCCTCCGGGCAGCGGACACGGACCGCCGAGCAGTGGTCTTCCCGGATCGAGAGGATCGGTTCGCCCTTCTCCTCGCGCTCCCGCAGCCGGTCGGCGAACTTGTCCAAAAAGGCGCGTCCGGCCGAGAACTCGACGATTTTTTCGGGCGAGAGAAACCGTTCGCCGCGGGGGAGAATCTTGCCGAGGGGGACGCGGTCGCCCCGCTCGGCGCGAATGCGGGCGAGCAGTTCCACGAGGCGAAGCGCGGCATAAACGCCGTCGGGATAACCGGGGTGTCTGTCGGCGAAGAAGAAACGCCCGCCCGATTCGGCGGCGAGCAGCGCGCCGTCGGTGCGGATCGCCTTGTCCATCGACGACGGGCCGGGCGGCACGAAGCGGATCGACCCGGCCCGGCGGTCGAGGCACTCCTCCAGGAGGTCGCCGTTGGCGAGGTCGCAGGCGACGGGGCTGCCGGGGGAGCGCCCCCACAGATCGTCGGCGAAGAGGGCCAGCAGGTGGTCGCCGGGGATCGGCAGGCCGGCGCGGTCGACGACGGCGATACGCTCTCCGGCGCCGTCGAAAGCGACGCCGAAATCGGCGTTGAACCCCCGCACCGCCGAGCCGAGATCGCGGATCGTCGACGGGTCCGCCGGGTCGGAGCGCGCGTGTTCCGCGTGAACGCCGAGCACGCATCCCAGTTTGAGAACGGCGCAGCCCGACCGGAGAAGGGCGTGCGGCGCGATGAGGGACGCGGCGCCGTGGTTTCCCGCCGCCACCACCCGGATCCCGGCGCCCATCGAACCCCCGAATTCCTTCTCCATGCGGCGCAGATAATCGGGGATCATGTTGAGATAGGTGATCCGTCCGTGCATCGGCAGGACCGGCGCTTCCGGAACCCGGGCGGCCCGCCGGAGAAGATCACGAGTGTCGTCGGCCCGCAAGGCGCGTCCTTCCAAGTAAAAGTGCGCGCCGTTCCATTCGGTCGGTCGACCGCCGCCTCCGATAATCACCGCGCCGTCCATTTTCAGTTGGTTCATGGAGAAAAGAACCAGGGGAGAAGGAGAAAGGCCGAGGTGGACCACGTTCGACTCGCGGGAGGCGATCCCCCGAACCAACGCGTTCTGCAGTTCCCATGAGCTGGGGCGGGCGTCGAAACCGATCACGACCCGCGGCGGGAATCGATCCGCCGGGCAGGTCCTCCGCCGGACCAGATCGACGAAGGCCGCCCCCACCCGGACCAGGTCCGATTCGAAGAGCGCGGTTTGATAAACGCCGAGAAGACGGTTGTCTTCGATCAGCAGTTTTCCCTGTCGGGCCATGGCACATTCCCCCGCCGTTGTTCTATAATTCGGCCAAGAAAGGCCGCCTCTTAATGAGGCGCGCCGGCCGGGGAAGCCCGAATCGGCCAGGATGAAGGAAGTCGGCGTTTTCTTATAACGGGAAGGAAACCATGACGCGGAATCGAATGTTCTTTCTCGCTTTCGTACTGTTTTTCTTGCTTCTGTCGTTCGCGTCGCTTGGTTGCGCCGGCGGGTCGAAGGAACGGGCGGAGCCCGTATTGATCTCCAAGGAGCCGGAGCCGGCCCGGGAACCGTTGTTGGTGGAATCGGCGCCGGAGGGGGATGCGATGACGGCGACGGGGCGGATCCGGCTGCACATGCCCAAACCCGGCTTCCGGGGGGTGCCCGGCACGTTCTCGTGGAACTCGTTTCCCGGAGCGTCGAGCTATCGTTTCGTGCTGTTGGACCGTGAACAGACGGTGCTCTTCACCGGGGATGCCGTCGTTGAAAACCTCATCGCGACGCCGCCGCCGGCCGCCGCCATCTTCGAGCCGAAGGGGCTCTACTACTGGTTGATTCTCGGCTTCGATGAGAAGGGAGATAAAATCGCCGAGAGTCCCTTCCGGGACTTTATCTATCAACCGTAGGGAAGAACACCCGTACCCGAAGCGCGATCGAAATCCAAATCGAAATCAATATCGTTTTCTCCCTCTCCCGCATACGGGAGAGGGTGAGGGTGCCTTTTCTTCCCCCGCCGGTCTCCCTTCGGGGCACGTTGGGGGGAGAGGGACGGACGGGGTATCCCTCTCGGAGTCCGGGGCGTGCCGCCCCCCGGGTGGGTTCATGATCGCCACGGAGTTCCCACAAGACTGCGACCTCGCGCGGCCATTTCTCACGCACCTCGAGAGGTGGGGGCCCCCGTCCCGCCCCTTCTCCTCGAAGGATCACACCGTCCGTCCGAAGAGGAGGCGGAGGGGATAGCGGGAGAGGGTGAGCGTGCCTTTATCGGTATCGAAATCGAAATCCAAATCGGAAAACGAAACGCCTTCCCTCGCGGTAGACATGGAAAAAGGGGGGAGTGCAATCCCCCCTCACGATAATCCTCTCCTTCGAGCCTCCGCGTCTCCGCGGAAGTTTTGCTTCTCCTCCGCCTAGTTCTCCTTTATCGCCGCGGTTAGGTCGAGGATGTTCTTTTTCGCGTCTCCGAAGAACATCAGCGTGTTGTCCGCCGCGAAGAGCGGGTTCGGAATCCCGGCGAATCCCGGGCTGAGGCTCCGTTTCACGACCACCACGGTGCGCGATTTGTCCACGTCCAGGATCGGCATCCCCGCGATCGGGCTCTTCGGATCGTCCCGCGCCACCGGGTTCACCACGTCGTTGGCGCCGAGGATCAGCGATACGTCGGTCTGCGCGAACTGGGGATTGATCACGTCCATCTCCACCAGTTCCTCATAGGGGACGTCCGCCTCGGCGAGAAGCACGTTCATGTGTCCGGGCATGCGTCCCGCGACGGGGTGGATGGCGTACTGCACCTGCACGCCCCGCTCCTTGAGCACGTTCGCCAGATCCCGCACCGCGTGCTGCGCCTGCGCCACCGCGAGCCCGTAGCCGGGCACGATGACCACCTTCGACACGCCGTCCAGAATCATCGCCAGCTCCTCCGCCGACGTGCTCTTGATCTTTCCCTCGTAAATCTCCGCGCCCGGCCCCTCGACCGTTTCCCCGCCCCCCCAGGTGCCGAAGAGCACGTTCGCCAGAGAGCGGTTCATCGCCTTGCACATGATCATGGTGAGGATGATGCCCGAAGCCCCCACCAGAGAGCCGGCGATGATCAGCACGTTGTTGGAGAGGACGAAGCCGGTCGCCGACGCGGCGAGACCGGAGTAGGAGTTCAGGAGGGCGATCACCACGGGCATGTCCGCTCCGCCGATGGGGAGGACCGCCAGCACGCCGAGAGCGCCCGCCGCGGCGAGCAGCACCCAGAAGGCGGACGGGTCGGCCGGGTCCGCCACGAGCGCCGCGACCGCGCCGAGGGAGAGGGCGGCCAGTAGAATCTTCACGATCTGGTGGCCGGGATAGGTGAGCGCTTTTCCGGGTAGGATCTCCTGCAGCTTCCCGTAGGCGATCAGACTGCCGGTGAAGGTGACCGCGCCGATCAGCCCCGAGAGCCCGGCGGCGATGCCGAAGGAAACGCCCTTTCCTTGGCCGGCGATCAGTTCGGCGCCCACCACCAGCGCCGAAGCGGCGCCGCCGAAACCGTTGAAGACCGCCACCAGCTGGGGCATGGAGGTCATGGGAACCCGCAGGGCGAGCGCCACGCCGATCGCGCCGCCGCCGGCGAATCCGATCAGGATCAGGGGAAAGGTGAGCACGGCGCGGTCGAACAGCACCGCCACGACGGCGATGAGCATGCCGAGAGCGCCGAGACGGTTCCCCCGGACAGCGGTCCGGGGATGGGTCAATCCCTTCAGCCCGACGATGAACAGGACCGAAGCGACCAGATAAGCCAGAGGAATCACGATCTCTCTCACGGCGTCAGTCCTTCTTCCGGAACATCTCGAGCATCCGGTTGGTCACGACGAAACCGCCCACCACGTTGATCACGGCGAACACCAGGGCGATGAAACCGAGCACCGTCGCCGCCGTTCCATGGGAGGCGCCGGTCGCCAGGATCGCCCCGATCACGGTGATTCCGGAAATGGCGTTCGACCCGGACATCAGCGGGGTGTGCAGCGTCGGCGGTACCTTGGTGATGATCTCGAAACCGACGAATATCGCGAGCACGAAGATGGTCAGCAGAGGCACCAGCATCATGATTCCGCCCCTCCTTTCAGGACCGTCCCAGCGCCTGGAGCACGGCGGGGTGCACGATTTTTCCCCCCCGCGCCACGAGGGAGCCCCGGATGATTTCGTCCTCCCGGTCGAGGCTGAGCGAACCCTCCTCGGTCAGGTGGGCGAGGAACGTGGACATGTTCTTCGAGTACATCTGGCTCGCGTGAAAGGCGAGCCGCGAGGGGAGGTTGAGCGGCCCGACGATGGTCACGCCGTGGCGGACCACCGTCTCGCCCGGGACGGTCAGCTCGCAGTTGCCCCCCTTCTCGGCGGCGATGTCCACGATCACGGACCCCGGCTGCATTCCCTCCACCACCGACGCGGGGATCAGCACCGGGGAGCGCTTCCCCGGCACCGCCGCGGTGGTGATCACCACGTCCGAGGCGCGCACGTGGTCCGCCATCAGTTCCGCCTGCTTCCGCTTCTGCTCCTCCGTCTGCTCCTTGGCGTAACCGCCGGAGTCCTCCGCGTCCCCCGCCTCCATCGGAAGCTCGACGAACCGGGCGCCCAGGCTCTGGATCTGTTCCTTCACCGCCGGGCGGATGTCGTACGCCTCCACCACCGCGCCGAGCCGCTTCGCGGTGGCGATCGCTTGGAGCCCCGCCACGCCGGCGCCGATCACCAGCACCCGGGCGGCGGAGATCGTTCCGGCGGCGGTCATGAACATGGGGAAGAACTTGGGAAGCGTCGTCGCGCCGAGGAGCACCGCCAGATAGCCGGCGATGTTCGCCATCGAACTCAAGGCGTCCATGCTCTGGGCGCGCGTGATCCGCGGGATCATCTCCATGGAGAAGAGGGAAACGCCCGTTCCCGCGACCTTCTCGGCCGCCTCCGGGTCGGCGAGCGGCTCCAGAAAGGCGATCAGCGCCTGGCCGCCGCGCAGAAGGGGGAGATCCGCTCCGCCCGCTTCGGGGTTGGCCCCGGCGGCGCGCACCTGGGCGATCGCGTCCGCCTTGCCGAATATCTCCGCCCGTTCGCCGGCGATCCGGGCCCCTTTCTCGCGGTAGGCGTCGTCGGGGAAGCCCGCCGCCACGCCCGCCCCACTCTCGATCAAGACCTCGATCCCGTACTTTCCGAGGGTGGGAATGTTCGCCGGGATCAGGGCGGTCCGGTTTTCGCCCGGGAAGGTCTCCTTCGGAACTCCAACGATCACGGTTCGCCCCCCTTTTGGTCGTTACCGGTGGCCCCGGCGCTCCCTTCCCGCTTCCCACGGGTCCGCGGCGGCCGCCGCGAGGTGCCGGCCGCCCCCCGCGCAAGAAAAATAAGATAATGCAAAGACGTGCCCGGCGCCCGCGATCCTCCCCCGGGCCACGCGGCGCGGAGTACCGCGGGCTCTCCGGCGCCGCGCGGAAACCGGCGACCCCGCACCGGGAGGCGTGGAGTGAGGATTGGTCCGCCCCGTGCGGCGATTCTCCCAAGCGGGAGGAAGGTGGTCAAGGAGAGACGAAAAACCCCGCCGGACGGCGCCGGCGGGGCGGAATCGCGGTCGATGCGCGGGGGCGGGTATCAGGAGAAAGCGCCCCCCCCGCCCGGCGCGGTCTCCCAGACGCCGGTGCGGAGATACTCCTCGATGGAACGGGCGGCGCGCCGGCCCGCTCCCATGGCGAGAATCACCGTGGCGCCGCCCGAGATGATGTCGCCGCCGGCGAAGACGCCCGGCTTGGTGGTTCGTCCCGTTTCCTCGTCCGCGACGATCGTCCCCCATCGGGTGTGCTCGATTTGCGGCGAGGTCTTCTGGATGAGCGGGTTCGGGCTGTTGCCGATCGCCACGACCGCCACGTTCACGTCCAGCTCGTACTCGCTCCCCTCGATCGGGACGGGACGCCGCCGGCCGCTCGCGTCCGGCTCTCCCAGTTCCATCTTCTGCAGCACGACCTTCTTGATCCAGCCCTTCTCGTCGCCGACGAACTTGATCGGGTTGGTGAGCAGGAGGAACTGGACCCCCTCCTCCTTGGCGTGGTGGATCTCCTCTACTCGTGCGGGCATCTCCTTGTCGGAGCGCCGGTACATGATCCAGGCGTTGGCGGCGCCCAGACGGAGGGAGGTGCGGACCGCGTCCATGGCGGTGTTGCCGCCGCCGAAGACGGCCACGTTCTTCCCCTTCACGTCGAAGACGGGGGTGTCCGATTCCTCCTGGTACGCCTTCATCAGGTTGACACGAGTGAGGAACTCGTTGGCCGAGTAAACGCCGATCAGGTTCTCGCCGGGCACGTTCATGAACCGCGGGAGACCGGCGCCGACGCCGATGAAGACGGCATCGAAGCCTTCCTTCTCCATCAGTTCCTCGATCGTGTCGGTCATCCCCACCACGGAGTTCGTCAGGAACCGGACGCCCATCTTCCGGAGTTGCTCGATCTCTTTCCGAACGATCTCCTTGGGGAGGCGGAACTCGGGGATGCCGTACACGAGCACGCCGCCCAGCTCATGGAGCGCTTCGAACACGGTCACCTCGTGTCCCATCCGGGCGAGGTCGGTGGCGCAGGAGAGCCCCGCCGGCCCGCTGCCGACGATGGCGATCCGCTTGCCGGTTTTCTTCTCGGGCGGGTCCGCCTTCATGAGGCCTTTCTCGCGCTCGTAGTCGGCGACAAAACGCTCCAGATAGCCGATCGCCACCGGGTCCCCCTTCTTGCCGAGCACACAACGCGACTCGCACTGCTCCTCCTGGGGACAGACGCGGCCGCAGACCGCCGGCAGGGAGTTGTCCTTCTTGATCAGCTTGGCCGCCTCATCGAAGCGCCCCTCGGCGACCAGCTCGATGAAGCCGGGGATGTTGATGCTCACCGGGCACCCTTCCACGCAGGGCGGCTTCTTGCACTGAAGGCAGCGCTGCGCCTCCCGCATCGCCACCTCCGCCTCGAGGCCGAGGTTCACCTCGGTGAAGTTGGTGACCCGCTTCTCGGCGGGCTGCTCCCGCATCTTCTGGCGGGGGATGGCCATCCGTTCCTTCTTGCTCAGCTGCTCGCCCATCTAGCGGCCCTCCCCTTCGCGCGCCTTCTCTTCCCGTTCCCCTTCCCGGCGCAGCTCGGCGATCTTCTCCTCCAATCGGCATCGGTCGAGGTGGTCGAGTTCCTCGCGGCGGTCCCGCTCGAAACCGAGGTACGATTTGTTGCGACGCGTCAGCAGATCGAAGTCGACCTCGTGGCCGTCGAACTCGGGGCCGTCCACGCACGCGAATTTGGTCTCGTTCCCGACCATCACCCGGCAGCCGCCGCACATGCCGGTGCCGTCCACCATGATCGGGTTGAGGCTGACCACGGTGTGGATGCGGTGGGGGCGGGTCACCTCGGCGACGGCCTGCATCATCGGGATCGGCCCGATGGCGAGGACGAAGTCGATCTTGCGTCCCTCGTCGATCAGCTCCTGCAGTTTCTGGGTGACGAACCCGTGGAATCCGTAGGAGCCGTCGTCGGTGGTCGGGTAGACCTCGTCGCAGATCTCTTTTAACTCGTCCTCGAGAATGACCAACTCCTTGGTCCGGCCGCCGATGATGGCGATGGTGTGGTTCCCCGCCTCCTTGAGCGCCTTCGCCGTCGGAAAAGCGATGGCGGTTCCCACACCGCCGCCGATGCTGACGGCGGTTCCGAAGTTCTCGATGTGGGAGGGCGTGCCGAGAGGGCCGGCCAGGTCGGCCAGAAAATCGCCCGTCTCGAGGGAGTTCAGCATCTTGGTGGTTTTTCCGACGCCCTGCACGATCAGCGTGATCGATCCCTCGGCCGCGTCCGAGTCGGCGATGGTCAGGGGGATCCGTTCCCCCTCCTTGGTGACTCGGAGGATCGCGAACTGCCCCGCCTTCCGCTTCTCGGCGATCTTGGGCGCACGGATGCGGAACAGCTTCACGTCGGCGGACAGGAACCGGGCTTCCAGTATTCGAAACATGGTGCTCTCTCCTCAGGCGATCGAGGCTTCGTCTCTTCCGGGTGGTCGCCGCGTTCCCGCGCCTTCCCGTGGTCGCAGGCCCCGGACCGAAACCGGGTAGGGCGAAGACGTTCGGGCGCGTCGGAGGGGGCGGGAAGAAGCCGTCAGCCAAGGCACCCGCATCATTCCCTAACTTCAATTTTATGGACAGGATGCCCATGACGCCGACCGGATCGGCCGGCTCGGGAATGCCGGGGGGATTCCCTTTCGAAAGCTAACATTATACAGGGAGAGGCCGCTCTCCCGTCAAGGGGGGGCGCACGATGGGGGGCGACCGGCGCCGGCCCCCCGCACTCGCGACGGCTACCGAATCCGAACGATCTTGATCGCCCGCTCCTCCCGCTCGGTTCGAAGCCGGACGAAGTACACCCCCGCCGGCGTGGTCCGGCCCCGGGAGTCGCGGCCGTCCCAGAGGAGCGCCTGCGGACCCGCACTCAGACGCCCCCGGACCAGGTTGCGGATCGCGCGCCCGCTCGCGTCGAACACGTCCGCCCGCACGCGCCCCTCCCGGGGGAGAATGAATCGAATCACCGCATCGTCCCGGGAAGGATTCGGTCTGGCCGGCAGGAGCGCGAAGGCGGGCGCGGCGCCGGCCTCGCCCGCGCCGGTCGCCTGATCCACGGTGAATCGGCGCGCGGCGGAGAGAGGGCCGCGCCGGAGGGAGTCCTCGGCGAAGGCGCGCCACCAGTAGTCTCCATCGGGCAGAGGGGGATTCACGGCCCAGGAAGTCTCCCCCGATCCCTCGGCGATGCCGGTCACGACGCGCGCCCGATCGGTGAAGAGGGAGTCGGCGTAGACGAAGAAGCCGTAGGTGAGCGGGCCGCCCTCGGGATCGACGGCGTTCTGCACCGTGAGGAGCGCCGCCGGAAGGGCGACCCCGCCGTCGGCGGGGGAGAGGGGCGCGGGGGCGCCGGGCGGGTCGTCGTCCGGCCCGAGGTCGACCAGGACCAGGTCGTCGAAGCCGGCCTCGATGATGTCCCCGGTGCTCGCGCCGTCGGCGGTGCGCACACGGAGCACCACCTGGTCGGTGAGGGAGATGACATCGTGCAGGTCCGCCTCGAGGACCGACCAGGCCGCCTCGTTGTAGACGTCGCCGATGGAGACGAGTGCCTCCGGGAACGTGGCGCCGCCGTCGTCGGAGATCTCGACGGCGAAACCGTCCGCGGCGTCGTCGCCGGCGTCCCTCTGGCCGTGAAACCAGGCGAGGGAGAGTCGGACCCGGTCGCGGCCGGAGAGATCCCAGACGGGCGAGCGGATCGCCGCCGTGCCGCCGTCCACGTCGTCCGCGCCGACGCTCGTGTTCTGGCCGGTGACCCAGGCGACCGTTCCCGGCGCGGGGGTGTGGTCGTCGCCGGGCTGGTAGTCGGTGGCGTTCGGGTCGATGAGGACGAAGGCGCCGGTGGAGGCGTCCTGGATCGGGTCGGCGGACCAGCCCGCGTTCCCGCTCTCGAAATCGTCCGACACGATCACCGTAGACTCGCCGATGGTGAGGGAGAGGGTCTCCTCCCAGAGGAGGCCGCCGTCCCACTCGATCCGGACGAGGATCTCCGCGGCCGTGCCGGAGGGGGCCGCCTCGTCGACGGCGACGGAGAAGGGATCGGCGGCGTTGTCGGCGCTCTCCCGGACGGCGATGTTCCCGAAGTCGGCGGCGGCGTCCAGCAGCTGGAGGTAGGCGTTGTCACTCGAGAGGACGACGCGCACGTCTTCGGCGCCCACCACGTATCCCGGGTTCTCGATGGACAGCACGAGGTCCGCCGTCTCGCCCGGATCGAGACGCCCGTTACCGGAGGGGTCCGCCTCGGCGCCGGCGAGCCGCGCCCGGGAGCCGGCGTTCCACGCGAGGGTCAGGTTGGAGTAGAGGTTTTCCGCCACCAGGCCGGGGATCTCGCTCTCCTGCGGCCAGAAGTGGCTTCCCCCCACCTCGGTGGCGAAGGAGATCACCTCTTTCGTCGCGTAGGCCCAGTCACAGGTGGATCCGGAGACGACGTCGAAGTAGTAGATCTGGCTCACGTCGTAGCCGTTGTCCCGGGACCGCTCCAGGCCGAGGCCGCTGAAAGCGAAGTCGTCCGCCGTGGGCGAACTCAGATAACCCCAGGGATAAAGGATCGCCGAGGCGACGCTGTGGTAGCTGTCATGGGTGACGAAGTTCCGGCCGAGGATGAAGTCGCGCATCGCCTGCGTCTCCGGCTCGGAGAAGGCGTAGGGACCGTGGTAGGTCTGGTCGCGGTATGTGCTCGATGAACCGGCGCCGCCGAAGTTGGCGTCGTAGTTGCGGTTCAGGTCGACCCCCTCGTCCTCTCCCGGATTGTCCCGGCGGTTTTTCCTCCACAGCAGATCGGAACTGACCGTTTCGTTGTAAACATATCCGTCCGGGTTCACCACCGGGATCACCCAGATCTCGCGCTCGTCCACGAGGAAGGTCGCCTCCTCGTCGCCGCCGTAGTTGTCGCAGAGATGGGAGATGAAGCTGCACACCACCGAGACGCCGATCGGCTCGCGGGCGTGGTGAAGCGCATCGATGAGCAGCTCCGGCTCCTCCTCGTCCACGTTCGGGTTATCGCTGATCTTGATCGCCCAGATCGTGCGCCCCTCCCAGGTGGTTCCTATAGAGTCCTTCGCCGTGGTGATCGCGGGATAAAGAGTGTGCATGCTGTCCAAAAAGACGACCGCCTCGTCATAGCTGATGAAGTCGCCCAGGCCGGCCCAAGCTCTCCCCTCGGAGACGAGGTGGAAGGCGCCGTAGGGATCGACGAGGATCTCGGGGCGCAGGCCGGCCTCCTCCAGCGCGGCGGTGAGTTCCGGGGTGGAGAGGAGCGTAATCGACGAGCCGGGTTGGATCCCCATCACCTCCAGGTCGGGGATGGAACGGACCACCGCCGATTCCTCGGCCGTCGGCCAAGGGAGTCGGATCTTCTGATGGACGGGGTCGGCGGATGTCGCGGAGGTCGCGAAGAAAGCCGCCGCGGCGAGGAAAAGCGCGAGCGCGACCGGGCGAACGGAGCGGGAACGGTACATAGCCTGCCCTCCAGGCGGAGTGAACGACGGTTTCGTCAATGAGAGGTGTCGTGGGGAAGCGATCATGGAACTTATTCATTATAACGCAGTTCGGTGGGCGAGTGCAAGGCGGTTCCGTGCTCGATCCGTTCTTGCCGCCTGTCGGGGCGAGTGGTAGATTCAGACCATTCCGGTATGTGGCCGATAGATGGTGAGAGTCCCCCGGAAGGAGTCCTCCATGCTCCAACCTATCGAGATCGATCCCAAGACGTTTCTTCGGGAGCACTGCAATCTTCCCGCGTTGCCGGAGGTCGTGCAGAAGATCCAGGGGTTGGTGAACGACGACGACGCGGACATCGAAAAGGTGTCCGAGTTGATCAGCAGCGATCCCGCCCTCCTCGCGCAGGTTCTCAAGGTGGTCAACTCCGCCTATTACGGCCTCCCCCGGGAGATCGTCAAGGCGCGTTTCGCGATCGCCTTTCTCGGCTTCAACGAGGTTTTCCGTCTCGTGCTCTCCCTCTCGGTGATCAACACGATCGGCGTTCACGAGAACGGCGAACTGAAGAGCTACTGGCGGCATTCCTTCTATGTGGCGATCTGCGCCAAATACCTGGCGAAGAAATACGAGCCGCATCTCAACTTCGAGGAACTCTGGTCCGCCGCCCTCTTGCACGATATCGGTAAACTCGTCTACTTCAAGTTCTACCCCGAGCACTACAGGGCGTTGATCGCCACCGCTCGCGAGGCGGGCGGGCTCTTCAGCGAGGCGGAGGAACGGCTCGGTTTCCCCGCCAGCTCCTATTTCGGCACGCTCCTCTGCGATCACTGGAGGCTGCCGGCCAAGGTGCGCGAGGCATGCGAAGCGCACACCCTGAAGGAGTTGCTCCTCCTCGACGGGGACGGCCCCGCCGAAGCGTTCCGCCGGATGATCTGCCTGGGCAACCTTCTCGCCCTTCTCGCCGCCGACGGTCTCGGAGAGGAAAAGAAGGGAGAGATCGACGTGGCGGCCCGCGCCGCCCTCGGCTGCACCGATCAGGAGTTCATTCTGATCATGGGGGACGTGTACGATCTGCGGCTCGAGGTAGACAAGTTCATGGCGCAGTTCGGCTGAGCCGCGCCCGCCGACGTCACCGCGGCGTCGCGTAGGTCCTTCCCGGTTTCTTCTCCCGCTCCGGTTCCGGCCGCGCTTCCGCGATCAGGCGGCGTGCTTCCTCGTGGTTCGGGTCGAGGCGGAGCGCCCGGTCACCGCGCCGCCGCGCCTCTTCCCTGTCGCCGAGCATGAGGCAGGTTCGCCCGAGCCACGCCTGCAGGTCGGCGTTCCCCGGCAGCGATTCTTCCGCGACCAGAAGCCACTCCTTCGCCTCCGCCCACTCGCCCCGCGCCATGAGCGCCCTGCCGAGATAGCCGGCCGCGCTCGGATTGCCGGGCCGCCTCTCCAGGAACTCCCGGAAACGCGATTCCCCCAGGTCTTCCTCGAGGAGGTGGAAGAGGGTCGCTCCCAGGTAGTAGAGGGGCGGATCGAGGGAGGGGTCGAGGGCGACCGCCGCCTCGAGGTGCTCTCTCGCTTCGCCGTAGCGGCCCTCTTCCCAGAGGAGGATTCCCCAGTCGGCGCGGGCGATCGCGAGATCCGGCCTGCGGCGGGTGATCTCCTCCATGAGAACCCGGGCGGCGCCGGTCTGTCCCCGCTCCGCCGTCACCGTGGCCACGTCGAGCGCGCGCGGGCGGTCGCCGTGCCATTGGTAGGGATCATCGATGGTGAAGCGGAGTGTGCGCTCGCCCGCGGCTGCGGGGTCCGCGTTTCCCGCCACCCAGGGGAACAGGAGAAAGAGCCCGGCACCCGCGGCGAGAAGGGTGGAGGGGAGGAGCGCCGCGGGGCGGACGGAGCGGATGAATCGCCACGCCGCCCAGAGCGCGACGGGGGGGGCGAGGAACGCGCACAGGTCCCAGTCGCGGTTGCCGAGAAAGGGTTTCACGGTGACGGTGAAGGCGAGAAAGGAGAGGGCGGCGAGGGCGAGGAAGGAGCCGGTTCGGCGATCGCGGAGGTTTTCGGCGGGGCGAACGCCGCGCGCCGCGCCGGCCAGGAGCGCCGCCGCGGGAACGGGGACGAGAAGGACGAAGAGGTTGAACAGAATGAGGCCGTGCGCGGCGGAGAGATGCCCGATCGAAAAAGGATGACCATGGCTTGTCCAGGGATGGAAGGCGACGAGCATCCGGAGTTGCGCGCCCGTGGGGGGGAGGAGGAGAAGGGCGACGACGCCGGACCACGCGAGAATCCGCGCCGGGCGGAGAAGAGCGGGGCGGAGCGTCGCGGCCATGAGGAAGAGGACCGCCGGCAGGAGGAGAACGCTTGCTGTGTGAAGAAAGACCGCGACGGCGAAACAGAGTAGGGGGAGGAGGGGGCGACGCCCCGAGAAGAGCGTCTCCGTTCCCGTCGCCAGGAAGGCGAGGAGGGGGACCTGAACGAGGGAGTAGTTTTCCACGTGTCCGAAGAAGAGCTGCATCGCGCCGGTCGTGAGCAACAGGCTCGCGCCGATCGCCGCGCCGACGCGCCTTGCCTCCGGGGGCAGATCCGCCGCGACGGCCCGCGCCCCCCTCGCCGCCAGGAGCACGGAGGCCGCGCCGGCCAGAGAGGAAAGAAGGGCGAAGGCGTAGAGCTGCGCGCTCGCCGCCCCGAGCGAAAGGAGGGCGCGGTAGACCAAGCGGTGGATCCAGATTGTCCCCCAACCGGGGCGAAGCGCGATGGGGTCGTTGTTCCTCTCTAAAAAGGTGGTGAGGAGCCAGCCGTCGCCGTGAAAAAGGTTCCGGGAACGAAAATGGAAGAAGAGCAGAAAAGCGGCGGCGGCGACCACGGTCATGACGAGGGGGGGCGGGGGTGTTCGCCGCCTTCCCCCGGCCGGCCGTTCGCCGCCACCGGTCCGGCGCGCGGCGAGGAAGAGGAGGAAGGGGATCGGGGCGCAGGCCGCCCAGACCGCGCGCGCCGCCGGGCCGAGATCCGCGCCGTTCGAAAGCGCCCAGAACGTCGTGGAGGGATGAAAGGCGAAGAAGACCGCCGTCGCGACCGCCGCCGCGACGAGGGTCGCGAAGATCCCTTCCCGGCGGGTCATCGCGACTCCCCCGCCGTTTCGTCCTTCTCCTCGGGGAGACGGGCGAGCGCCGCCACGTACCACGCGGTCCGTCGTCCCTTCCTTTTCCGTCCGGCCCGCTCCATCCTCTCCAACCGGTCGCCGGCGAAGCGGTCCGCCGGGATGCGAAGAACCCGGAGCGCGCCCAGCAACGCGGAACACCAAACCCTTGGTACGTGAAATATGTTCCTTCGGTCGAGCACGCGGAGCCCGAGCCGGGCCAGCTCCTCCTCGAGCCGCTCTCCGGACAGAGTCTCGCCGAGGCGGAAACGCAACACGCCGAGCCGATCGAACAGCCGGGCGAGCGGATGGAAAAGCGCCTCCGGGTTGTCGAGCGCGACGATGAGGCGCCCTCCCGGCCGCAGAACCCGGGCCGCCTCGGCGATCCCGCGGAGCAGGGCCGCTCGTTCCGGAAAGTGATCGAGTGTGGAACAGCTATATACCACGTCGAAGGCGCCGTCCCGGAAGGGGAGGCGAAGGGCGTCTCCCGCGGCGACGTGGACCGGCCTCGATCGCCGCCCGCCGAGACGCCGCGCCGCGCCCGCGGCGATGCGCGGCGCGATGTCCACGCCGAAGACGCGCGCGTCCCCCTCCGGGTCGGGCCAGTCGGGAAGGATCCGGTCTTCGGCGAGGGCCTCCTCGAAGAGGTCCGTTTTCAGAACCCGCTCCCCGGCCGTGGCGGGGCACCACTCGCGGAGAAGGTCCAGGTGGACCTTTCTCTTGTGGCGCGCCATCACCGGGTCCAGGTGGTAGCCCGCCTCCATCCGCTCCGCGACGCGGTCCCAATAGCCGCTTTCCAAGGTTTCTCCGGTCTCCGAAAAAGATTGCCTCCGCCGCCGCCGGCGGATAAGGTTGCACAAACCTTACGTTAGGTTATCCATCGGGCAAAGGACAAAGCGAGAGGGTCCATGCTCTCCATCATTATCCCCACTTACAATTCCTCCCGGACCCTGGTCAAGCTGCTCCGTTCCATCCGCGGGTCCGGTTTCGACGACTGCGAGATCCTCGTGGTGGACGACCTTTCCACGGACGACACGGTGGAGGCGATCCGCCCCTTCGGCGTCCGCTATTTCCGGATGCCGCGCAACGGCGGACCCTCGGCGGCGCGCAACCTGGGCGCCCGGGAGGCGCGGGGTGATGTCCTTCTTTTCCTCGACGCGGACGTGGTCGTTTGGTCGGATACGCTCGAGAGAACGGCGCGCTTTTTCCGGGAGCATCCGGAGCGCTCGGTCATGATCGGCGTCTACGACCCGGAGCCGGCGAACCGGGGCGCCTGGCCGCTCTACAAGGCTCTTCAGTGCTACAGTTATTACCGCTCTTTCCCCGAGGTGCGGCGGGTGACGTTGCTCTGGGCGGCGGTGGCCGCCTTCCGGAGGGACCTCTATCTCGAAAGCGGCGGGTTCGACGACCGCTACGATCTCCCCTGCATGGAGGATTTGGAGCTGGGCCGGCGGATCTCGAAGCGAACGCCGATCTATCTGAATCGGGCCGTGCGGGTACGGCACCACTTCCCCGTCACGCTCCGTAAGAACGTAAAGGACCACTTCACGCGCGGATCGCTCTGGGTGGAGATCTGGTTCACGCACCGGATTTTCGACGATTACCTGAGTACGCCCCGCCGTGCGGTGGGCAGGCTCGCCGCGACGGCGGCGGTCGTCGCGCTCCCCTTCGCGGCGCTCGCTCCCCACGCCCTCGTCCTCACCGGGGCGGGGCTCGCCGTCTACCTCGCCTGCAACCACGACCTCTGGCGCACCGTGGCCGAGAAGCGCCCCCTCTTCCTCCCGGCCGCCTTCGGCATGGATTTTCTGCTCGGTCTCGTCCTCGGAGCCGCCGCCTTCCATGTATTCGCCCGGGAGAGCCTGCGTCGCCTGCGCGCCGTTTTCCGCGGTCCGGCGGCGGCGATCGAGCCGTTCGGGCCCGACGCGGACGCGGAGCCCGCCTCCTATCCCTACGGCGACGATTAACTATTTAAGTACGAATCGCATCGATGTCGCGCGCCAGGCTCTTCGCGAGCCCGGCGGCGTAACGCCGCGCCGCCGCCCGCCGCGCCGCGGGGAAGAGAAGGCCGGTCCGTTGCAGTACGAGGCCGAGGAGGAGAAGGCGGGGGCGGAGCCCCCGGACCGCGCGTTCCCTGCGGGTGTGGGCGAGCCGCTCCGCGAGAGCCGCCGGCGCCGCGCCGAGCGAGTCGGACCGCCGGAGGAGATGCTCCACGACGTCGCCGATCAGCGCCGACGTTCGCTCCAGAACCTCCGTCTCGCCGATGCCGGCGTGGGCGAGCGCGCCCCCGAGAACACCTCCGGCGTTCACGACGAAGTCGGGAAGGACGAGTACGCCCCGCGCCTCCAGCGCCGATCGGGCGCCGGGGGCGAGGGGGTCGTTGGCGCCGGGGACGATCACCGGCGCGGCGAGGCGTCCCGCATCCTTCTCGTCGATGGTATGGATCGTCGCGCACGGAAGGAAGGCCGTCACCGGTAGGGCGAGAAATTCTTCGTGCGTCAATGGAGTCGCGCCGGGAAACCCGGCGATCTTCTCACAGCCGGCGCGGCGGGCGAAACCGGCCCAGTCCTCGGGATCGATCCCGCCGGCTTTCGCGATCCGGCCGTAGGCGTTCGCGATCGCCGCGATCCGTACTCCGCGGCGGGCGAGCATCCGCGCCGCCTCCAAACCGACGGCGCCCACCCCTTCCACGGCGACGGACAGGTCCTTTTCCGGAATCCCGAGGGCGGCGACGGCGCGAAAGAAGCTTTCCGTTACGCCGGCGGCGGTGAAGCGTCCGGACAGCTCGTAACGCCACAGGTCCCCCGGACGGAACGGAGCGCCGCTCGCCCGGAAGAGGGCGCGGATCCTCTCGTCGTCGGTTCCCATGTCCGGTCCGGGTATGTACGCGCGAGAGAGAATGAGCGGGCGGATCACCCTGCCGAACCGGGCCAGTAGATCGAACACGCGCTCCGGGTCGTCCTCGGGGTCGTGACGGATCCCCGCCTTGGCGCCCCCCTTCGGCATTCCCAGGAATGCGTACTTGCGCGTCATGGTCCGGGCGAGGAGACGGAGTTCGGTGTCGTCCACCCGCGGATGCATGCGGAGGCCGCCGCTCGATTGTCCCGCCACCGCGCTGTCGATAACGACCCAGCCGAGGAGCCCGGCCTCGCGGTCCTCCACGGTGATGACTCGTGGCTCCTCGCCCTTCAAGACGTTCCTCGGCCGGGACGGCGGGGCGGCCCGCTTCTGCCCGCGGCGGAATGGGTCAATGGGTGATCAGCCGGCCGAGCCGCTCCGTCAGCCGCCGGTTCTCGGAGTAGTCCACAGGGACGACGACCACGCTCGGCCGCTCCCGCTCGGTGAATGCCTCGCGCATCGCTTCGGAGAAACCCTCGGCCGACTCGACCCGGAAAGCGCGGGCGCCGAAGGCGGCGGCGAGGTTCACCAGGTCCGGGTTCCGGAATCGCACGTGGGAGGAGCGGCCGAAGTGCAGCTCTTGGTTCCACTCGATCAGTCCGTACCCGCCGTCCTCCCAAACCAGGATGACGCAGGGGACGCGATACTGCACCGCCGTGGCCAGCTCCTGCAGGTTCATCATGAAGCCGCCGTCGCCGGAGAGGCCGACCACTTTCTGTTCCGGATAAACCATCTTGGCGCTGATCGCGCCGGGGAGCGCGATCCCCATGGAGGCGAACCCGTTGGAGATGACGCAGGTGTTCGGCGCGTAAACCGGATAGTGGCGGGCGATCCACATCTTGTGGGCGCCCACGTCGGAGATCAGGATGTCCTGCTCGTCCATGAGGAGCCGGAGGTCGCGGAGAATTCTCTGCGGCTTCATCGGAAAACCGTCCGACCGCGCCTTGGCGGCCGCCTCGCGATCGATGTCGTCGTGGGGACAGCAGGCGAGTTCCGGAAATCCGAGTTCGTAGACCAGGTGGTCGCGGATATGAGTGAGCAAGGGATAGTCGAAGCGGACCGAGTCGCCGATCCGCTCGTTGATGCGGGCGAGCGCCGAGGCGATGTCGGAGACGATCTCCACTTCGCATTGGTAGTGGTCGTCCACCTCGGCGGGCTCGAAGTCGATGTGAATGATTTTCTTGTCCAGCCCCCGGTTCCACCGCTCCGGGTGCCACTCGATCATGTCGTAACCGATGCAGATCACCACGTCCGCCTTCTCGAAAGCCTCGGTCACATGGTCCCGTGAGCCGAGTCCGGCGGTGAAGAGCGAATGGGCGTCCCTGTCATCGATCGCCCCTTTACCCATAAATGTGTGCGTCACCATCACGCCGGTGCGTTCGACGAAACGTTTGAGCTGCTTCGAGGCGCGCCGGCGGATGCATCCGTTGCCGGCGAGGACGATCGGCTTCTTCGCCGCCCGGAGGATCTCGACGGTCCGCTCCACCGCCTTTTCGTCCGCCGCGGGCCTTCGAAGCTCCATGGACGGCACCGGCAGGGGGACCGCGTCGGTCTCGCTTCGCGCGATGTCCTCGGGAAGCTCGATGTGCACCGCTCCGGACTTCTCGGTGGTGGCGAGCTTGAATGCCTTGCGAATAACCTCGGGGATGTTCTCCGCCCGGCGCACCGACGTAGACCATTTGGTGATCGGCGCGAAGAGAGCGACGGCGTTCATGTTCTGGTGCGATTCCTTGTGGAGGCGGCGGGTCGGCGCCTGTCCGGTGATCGCCACCACCGGAGACCGGTCGAAGTGGGCGTTCGCCACGCCGGTGACCAGGTTGGTCGCCCCCGGTCCCAGCGTGCCCAGACAGACGCCGGGCTTGCGCGTGAACCGCCCGTACAGATCCGCCTGAAAAGCGGAGCCCTGCTCGTGCCGATTCATGATGAACCGGATCGGCGAGTCGAGGAGGGAGATCATGATGTCCGCGTTCTCCTCGCCCGGGACTCCGAAGATGTACTCCACTCCCTCCTCTTCCAGGGCGCGGAGAAACAGGTCGGATGCCTTCATGAAGCTCCCCCCGGTCCGTGACGGCGGCGGTATCCGCTCGGTTTCGGCGCTCCGCTCCCGGGCGTTCTCTCCGTCCCCGGCGGGCGCGTCTCCGATTCGTCACGAGAAAATCATAATACAAGGAAGGGCGCGATCCAACAGGGCTCTCGCCGAGCGAGTCTTCGTCGCGCATCCGGTCCGGCGAATCGAAAGAGAAGCGCGCGGGTGAATACGAGTTAAACCGAAAGGATACCGTTTGAAAACCTCAACACGGGAAATCTCTTGATTTCATGCTGTTATAGACAGAATTCTGTTGATCAAGGGGGGGGTGTTTCGACTATTCTCGCGGGAGGCGAGCGGAAATGTTTTCCCCCGCTGGTGGGGGAAGGAATGGGGAGGTACCGAATGAAGAGAACCATGTTGGTTTCCGCGATCTTGGCGGCGGTGTTGATCGCGGCGCTGCCGGCGATCGCGTCGGCGGGGAAGGACTGTTCTTTCACCGGCTGGAAGAACGGTTTTCAGATCGTCGATGAAACGGGAAATTACTCTTTCCTCTTCACCGGCGGGATGCAGCAGCGTCTCCAGGTTTACATGCCCGAGGTAGGGGAAGAGAAGCCCGAGCTCAGCGTCGAGAAAGCCAGGATCATCTTCAAAGGTAGCGTGGTCGATCCGCGGCTCAAATATTATTTTCAATATGAACTGTCAAACGCGACCACCACGCAGGTCAAGCTCCTCCACGCCCGACTGGATTACGAGTTCGCCGACGAGTTCCAGCTTCGCGCGGGCCGCCAGAAGACCGGGTATTCCCGCGGCTACCTGACGGGATGGATGAAGAGACTCACGCCGGACGTCAGCATCGTAACGGGTGAGTTCTCCCTCAAGTTCGACACGGGCCTCAAGGCGGTCGGCTCCTTCCAGGATCACCTGGTCGAGTACGAAGTGGGGGCCTGGAACGGGAACGGCGGCAGCGCCAGGGTGAACGACGACACCAACTTCCTCTATGCCGGCAAGGTGCTTCTCCATCCCCTCGGCGCGCTCGCCTGCGACGAGACCGGCCTGGCGAAGCCCGAAGATCCGCTCCTCTCCATCGGCGGCAAGTTCTACCTGAACAAGACCGACGCCACCACCACCGATCCGGTGACGGACATGACCGGTTTCGGCGGCGAGGCGGTCTTCAACTGGCGGAAGGTGATCGCCCAGGCGGAGTACTTCAGCCGGAAGACCGAGCCGGACGGCGGCGCCGAGTCGACGGACAACGGCTTCTACGTCCAGGCCGCCGTTTTCCCGATCCCGACCGCGGAGAAGGTTCAACTCTTCGGCCGCTTCTCCACGATCGATTACGAGGGGGACCCCGAGGACACGGAGATCACCGCCGGCGCCAACTACTACTTCCACAAGAACAACTGGAAGGCGAGCGCCTCTTTCTCCACGGTGACCGAGGACGACGGGCAGAACGAGGTCACCAACGACAAGTTCGTCGTGCAGATGCAGATTTTCCTGTAAGCCGGCGAATCGGCTTGTTCGACATCAAGGGCGTCGCGGGCGAGAAGGCCGCGGCGCCCTTTTTTCACCCGCCGCGCCTCTTTCGCGGACTCGATCGGCCGCCGCATCGTCCCCGGCGGTCCGATCAAAAAAACGGGGATCTTTCTCCGACCGGCTCCGTCTTAATAAGTGATATTGTTCCATGGAAGCCACCGGCGGCCCACCGGATCCTCCCGCGGGAAGGGAAAGGAGAATCAAGAAGGATGAGACACTGGAACACCTTGTTTATTCGTCTGTTCGCGCTATCGGTCGCCCTCTGCGCCTTCGGGGCGGCCGCGCCTTTCGCGGAGGCCCGTTCCGGGTATCTGATGGACCCGGACATCCACGGCGATCGGTTGGTGTTCACCGCGGAAGGAGACCTCTGGACCTGCACATCTTATGGAGAGCAGGTGCGGAGGATCACCACCCACGTGGGATCGGAGGTCTTTCCGCGTTTCTCGCCCGACGGGAAGTGGATCGCCTTCACCGGATCCTATGACGGCAACACGGACGTGTTCGTCATCCCCGCCGACGGCGGCGAGCCGCGGCGGCTCACCTGGAGCCCCTTCATCGACCTGGTCGTCGACTGGTCTCCCGACGGCAAGAGCGTCTTCTTCATCAGCAACAGGAACACGCTGATGAGGACGGCCGCCCTCTGGTCCGTCCCCGTCGCCGGCGGCGATCCCCAAGAGGTCCCCATCGGATACGTGCATGATTTCTCCGTCGATCCGTTGACCGGGCGGTACGCATTCACGCGGCTCCGCGGCGGCGGCACCTGGAAGCGGTACCGCGGCGGCACGGCGCCCGAGATCTGGGTCGGCGATCCGGAGAGGTCGGATTACAGGAATGTGACCGGTTTCGACGGGATCGACCATAACCCGATGTGGCACGGCGGGAGGATCTGGTTCCTCCGCGACCAGGGCGGGACGATGAACATCTGGTCCATGCGTCCCGACGGGAGCGAGCTCAAGAGACACACCGATTACGGCAAATGGGATATCCGGCACGCCGCCATGGGGCCGGAGGGGAAGATCGTCTTCACCGCCGCCGGCGATATCCACCTCTTCGATACGGCGAAGGGGACCGACGAGGTGATCCCCATCGATATCCCCAGCGAGCGGCTTCGCACCCGCGTTCGCTATCCCGACCCGGGGCGCTATGTGTCCTCCTTCGCCCTTTCGCCGGACGGTGAACGGGTGGCGGTGGTCGCCCGCGGTGAAATCTTTTCCATTCCCGTCGAGAAGGGGATCACCCTTCCCCTCACCCGGGGGAGCGGCGCCCGCGAGCGTTGGATCGACTTCGATCCGAAGGGGAAGCGCGTCCTGTACGTCTCCGACGACAAGGGGGAGGAGCGCATGGTGAGCGCCGACGCCTGGGGTCGCGGAGAGGAGAAGGAGATCGCCGTTCCCGTGGAGAGCAACTGGCTCTTTCCGCCGATCTATTCGCCGGACGGGAAGTGGATCGCCTTCGCCGATCAGACCCAGAGCCTGAGGGTCGTGCCCGCCGACGGCGGTGAGGCGCAATTGGTGGACCGCGGGACGATCGACGAGATCCGCGAGTACGCCTGGAGCCCCGACGGCCGCTGGCTCGCCTACGCCAAGAACCATGAAACGGAATTCTCCTCCATCTTCATTTACGACACGAAGGATCGGAAGACCCGCCGGGTCACGAGCGAGCTGGCCGACGATTACTCCCCCTCCTGGGATCCGGACGGCCGCTATCTCTACTTCCTGAGCCAGCGGGCGGTGCAGCCCTTCCAGGGGATGCGCGATTACGAGACGGTCACCCTCTACCCGTCTCTCGTCTACGCGATCCTGCTCCGGCCGGACGTGGAGAATCCCTTCCTCGAGATGGAAGGGCTCCCCCCGGGCGACGAAGAGGATGACAAAGCGGAGAAGGACGAGAAGAAGAAGGACGACGACGAGGAGAAGGGCGGGGAGGACGAAGCCGTCGAGCCGGTGGAAATCGACTTCACCGGAATCGAGGAAAGGACCCTGGAGCTTCCCGTCGACCCGGGCCGCTACTACAACCTCCAGGCGACGACGGACAAGGTCTTCTTCGAGTCTTGGCCCCACTTCGACCGCACCGGCGAGTTCCGGAAAGGGAAGCGCTCCGCCGAGCTGATGGCCTTCGATTGGGAGGAGAAGGAGGCGGAGAAGTTCCTCGGCGGCGTCACCCACTTCGAGCTGAACCCGAAGGCGGGGAAGATGGTGGTCGCCAAGGGGGAAGGGGACCTGTACGTGATCGGCGCCTCCTCGAAGCCCGGTGACGATCTCTCCGACGCCGCCGTCTCCTTCGAGAACGTGCATATCGAGCTGGACCCGCTCGACGAGTGGCGCCAGATCTACTACGAAGGCTGGCGGATGATGCGGGACTTCTACTGGGACGAGGGAATGCACGGCGTCGATTGGAAGGCGGTGGGCGACCAGTACGCCGCGCTCCTGCCGCGGATCTCCACGCGCGAGGAACTGCAGGATCTGATGAAAGAGGTGATCGGCGAACTCTGCAACTCCCATACGTACATCTGGGGGGGCGATTCGGGCGTGAAGGTTCCGAGCCGTTCCAACGGCGACCTGGGCGCCGTGCTGGTACGCGAGGGGAGTGCCTACCGCGTGCAGCGGATCTACCGCGCCTCGATGGTCGATCGGATCCGTTCGCCCCTCGACGAGCCGGGCGTGAACGTGAAGGAGGGTGAATACATCCTCGCCGTGAATCGGCTTCCTTTCCCGGCGGATCGTCCCTTCGAGGCGAGCCTGGAGGAACTGGCCGGCAAGAAGGTGCTCCTCACCGTGAACGACCGCAACGATCCGAAAGGGGCCCGCGAGATCGTGATCGAGCCGATGGATAGCGGGGACGCTTTCCGGCTCCATTATCACGATTGGGTGCGCCGCAACCGGGAGTACGTGGCGGAGAAGTCGGGCGGAAAGATCGCCTACGTCCACATCCCGGACATGGGAGGCTGGGGACTTTCGGAATTCGACAAATGGTTCTACCCGCAGCTCGACAAGGAAGGGATGGTCGTCGATTTCCGGTGGAACGGCGGCGGCAACGTCTCGCAGATGATCGTGAGCCGCCTGCTTCGGAAACCGATCATGTGGGGCCGCTCCCGCGGCGGCGGTGTCTCGAGCTACCCGGACAAGCTGCTGAACGGTCCCTTCGTGGCGCTCACGAACGAGTTCGCCGGATCGGACGGCGACATCGGACCGAACGCGATCCAACTCACCGGCGCCGCGCCGGTGATCGGCAAGCGCTCCTGGGGCGGCGTGGTCGGCATCCGCGGCGACAAGCCTTTCGTGGACGGCGGGATGGAAACGCAGCCCGAGTACGCCCACTGGGACCGGGTCCGCGGCTGGGGGATGGAAAACCGCGGCGTCGATCCGGATATCGAGGTGGAGAACCTGCCCCAGGATCTCGGCCGCGGCGTGGACGCTCAACTCGATCGCGCGATTCAGGAGGTGCTCCGCCTGCACGCCGAGCATCCGCCGGTGAAGCCCGAGTTCGGGCCCGCCCCCGACTACAGCCGTGAAGCCTTCCGCAAGGAGCTGAACCGGTAATGCGATTCGCGGGAGGGCGGCGGTCCCCGCGGCCGCCGCCCCCCTTCTCCTTTCCCGATGGAGCGTTTGCAGGAGAGACGCATGCCCCCCGTCGAAATTCGATATCGAAAGTGCCGGAAGAAGGACCTGCTCGCCGCCACCCGCCTGATCCTGTCCACCGCGAACGATCTGCGGGTCCGGACCGGTAAAGAGGTGATGCTGAGCCGCGTCACCGGGCCGTCCCCTCTCATCCGGCACGTGTTCGAAACCGATCCGGACAAGATGGTCTGCGCCTGGGCCGGCTCGCGATTGGTCGGTTTCGCCGGCGCGCTGCAGCGCGGCCGCCAGTGGTATCTGGCCTGGCTTTTCGTCCATCCCCGCTACCAGGACCGCGGCGTCGGCGGCCGGTTGCTCCGGAAGGTGTGGCGCGACGGCCCGGGCATGGTCCACTCTCTCGGCACCTTCACGTACAACATGCAGGCGGTCGGGCTCTACAGCAGCTTCGGCATGATCCCGAAGGAGCTGATCACACTGATGGAGGGTCGCCGGGAGAAGATACGCCTCCCCGAACCGGCCGGCCTGGAGAGGGTTCTCGACCTCCGAGAAGAAGACTTCGCCTGGATTCACCGCCTGGAAAAGAGGATCCGCGGCTTCGCCCGGCCGGAGGAGTGGGACTTCTGGCGCGGCGAGGGGGGCGGGCGAATCGTCCTCTTCCGGCGCGGGGGGCGCCGAGTCGCCTACGGCATGCTGGATGAAAGGGGCTTTCTCGCCCCCGTCGGCGCGGCGGATCCGTCGGACCTGATCCCGGCGGCGGCGGAGACGGCGCGTTTCGCCCTGGAAGAGGGGCGGGACGGGATTCTCGTCTTCTGCCCGAACAAAAATGGAGAGATGTACCGGTTTTTCCTCGGCGCCGGTTTTCGGAACAGGGAGATGCTCCTCTTTCAGTCCGACCGATCCTACGCCGACATGAGCCGCTACCTGCCGGCCACCCTCGCGTTCTTCTAGCCCGGGCCGCGTCGGAAGATTCCGTCACGGGCCCTTCCCGCGCGCGGGGGAGCCACTTTCCTTCATCGCTTCTCGAGCCCGCCCCCTCGTTTGAAGAGAAGGGGCCGGTAATCGGTATTCGACGCGGCACCGGCATCGGCGCCGGTCCTCATCGACCGGAGGAAGCCGAAATCTGAAACGTTCCGCCGGGAATGGTCGTCTCAAAGAGAGGAAGAGGGACCCCCGGTCTCATGGAACCGAATCACCGCAGGGACCGTATTCTTTCCGGACTCGGCAAATCATCTCCTTCGCCGTGGAGGCTTTTCATGCAAACCCATAGGCCCACTCCCCCCCGGCCGGGAAACCAGCCACGCCGCCGCCCGGACGCTGTTCGTGGGGCGGCGCGAGCCGGCTCTCTCCGATCCCTCGGGTACCGGGAATGCTTCCTTTGGATTTCTTCGATTCTGGTACTCGCGCTCCTCCTTCTCGCCCTCGGGTCGGGATGCGGACGATCCGAGGAGCCCCGCGTCGCCCAGGCGGCGGTGGAAGCGACGGGAGACAGCGCGGCGGCGATTTCGGCGCCGGACTCGGCTTCGGCGCCGGACAGCGCCGCAACGGACAGCCTCGCCGCCCCCGCGGACCGGGGCGGTTTCCTCAGCCGGATCTTCAATAGGAACAAGGAGAAGCCCGAGGAGGAGAAGGAGGAGGCGGTTCCGGTCGAGCTGGTCGCGGCGGAGACGCGGGACCTCCCGTCATACATCGGCGCCACCGCGACGTTGGAGCCGGAGAAGCAGGCGGACGTTCTCGCCAAGATCGACGGGACGATCCGGAAGATCCTGGTGGAAGAGGGGGACTTGGTCCGGGAAGGGCAGATCCTCGCCGTGCTCGACGGCGCGGTCCAGCGAGTGGCGCTCGAGGAGGCGGACGCCCGGGCGCGCGCCTTCCGCGGGGACCTGGAGCGGGCCGAGGCGCTGCACCGTCAGGAGTTCACCAGCGACAAGGACCTCCACGACGCCCGCAGCCAGTTCGAACAGGCGGATGCCCAGAGAAAGGCGGCCGAATTGCGGCTCTCCTATACCGAGATCCGGGCCCCCTTCTCCGGCCAAATCGCGGCGCGCCTCGTCGATCCGGGGCGGACCGTCGCCGTCGGCGCGGCGCTCTTCACGCTCGTGGACACCGAGCCGCTCCTCGCCTGCGTCTATCTCCCCGAAGCGGTGGCGGTCCGACTCTCGCCGGGCCAGAGGGTGATGGTCCGTTCGGACAGGGACGGCGGGGAAGAGGTGGAGGGGGAAGTGGTCCGCGTCGCCCCGGTGGTGGACAGCCGCACCGGCACGATCAAGGTGACCTGCATCGTGAGGGAGCGAAAGGGCTCGCTGCGGCCCGGCTCCTTCGTTCGCGTGAAGGTGGAGACGGACGTTCACGAGGGGGTGCTCGTCATCCCCAAGAGGGCGCTCGTCCCCGAGGGATCGGAGAGCTACGTTTTCCGCGCCGTGGGCGATTCGGTCGTGAAGATCCCCATCATCGCCGCCGGCGGAAACGACACGCTGGTGGAGGTTTCCGGAGGGCTCGAACCGGGCGACCGCGTGGTGAGCGTCGGCCAGGGCGCCCTCAAGAGCGGGTCCAAGATCCGCGAAGTGAAACGGCACGAGGAACAATCCGATTCGGAGGAGGAGGCGGAGACGGCCGACACGACGAGCCGCTTCGACAAGTAATATGCGAATCGTCGAAGGCTCGATGAAACGGCCGGTCACCGTTACGATGGTCACGCTGGCGGCGGTGCTCTTCGGGGCCGTCGCTCTTTCCCGCCTCCCCCTGAACCTGCTCCCGGAGATCTCCTATCCCACACTCACCGTTCGCACCCTCTACCCGGACTCGGCGCCGGCCGAGGTGGAGAAGCTGGTCACCGAGCCGCTGGAGGAAGCGGTCTCGGTGGTGCGGGGCCTCCGCAACCTGCGCTCCGTGTCGCGGCCCGGCGTATCGGAGATCACCCTCGAGTTCGCCTGGAAGACCAACATGGACTACGCGGCGCTCGACGTGCGCGAGAAGATCGACCTGGTCGACCTCCCCGAGGACGTCGAGCTTCCCGTCCTTCTCCGTTACGACCCCTCACTCGATCCGATTCTCCGCATCGGGCTCCACGGCGAGAAAGACCTGGTGACGCTCCGTTATCTGGCGGATCGGGTCTTGAAGAAGGACCTGGAATCGCTCGAGGGGGTCGCCTCCGTGCGCGTGCGCGGCGGGCTGGAGGAGGAGATCCACGTGGAGGTGGACGAGGCGAAGCTGGCCACCCTCGGCATCCCCATTTCCACCGTCGGTCTCTTCCTGGAGGGACAGAACCTCAACGCCGCCGGAGGGCAGCTCCGGGACCGCGAGGCGGAGTTCCTGGTCCGGACGGTGAACGAGTTCGTGGACATGGACGAGATCGGCCGCTCGATTCTTTACGAGGAAGAGGGGCGGCGGGTTCTTCTCGAGGACGTGGCCTCCATAGTCCGCGGGTATAAAGAACGGGAGATGATCGCCCGGGTGCAGGGGGAAGAGGCGGTGGAACTCGCCGTCTATAAGGAAGGGAACGCCAACACGGTGCAGGTGGCCCGGAGCGTAAAAAGGCGCCTGGCGGCGCTCGCCGGGAACCTCCCGGATGGAGTCGATGCGCGCGTTCTTTTCGACCAGTCGACCTTCATCGAATCGTCCATCGGCGAGGTGCGTTCCAACGCGTTGATCGGCGGCATGCTCGCCGTGATCATCCTCTTCCTCTTTCTGCGGGATCGGCGGAGCACGGGGATCATCGCGCTGGTCATTCCCCTCTCCGTGCTCGGCACGTTCTTCGTGATGCAACAGCTCGACGTGTCGCTCAACATCATGTCCCTGGGCGGTCTCGCTCTCGGCGTGGGGATGCTGGTGGACAACGCCATCGTGGTGCTGGAGGCGGTGAGCCGGCACCGTTCCCTGGGCCTCTCCGTCTGGGATGCGACCCTGGAGGGGGCGTCGGAGGTTTCACGGGCGGTGACCGCGTCCACGCTCACCACGGTGGCGGTTTTCGTGCCGATCGTATTTGTCGAGGGGATCGCCGGACAGATCTTCCGTGATCAGGCTCTCACCGTCGCTTCGTCGCTGCTGGTGTCGCTCGCCGCGGCGCTGACGCTGATTCCGGTGTTGTCGAGCCTGGGGGGGCGCGCCGCCGAGTCCGCTTCGGTCGGGCGGGCGACCGCGGCGATCGGCGCCGGCGCGCAAGTGAGGGCCGCGGAGAGCTCCCCCTCGCGGGCGGCCCGTTTCTTCCGCACCGCCGCCCGCCCCTTCCGGCCGTTGGGGCGCGGTCTCCGTTTCGTCTTCCGCTATCCCGGGCGTTTCCTCTTTCTGCCGATTCTCCGGGGGATTCGCTTCCTTCTGGTTTGGATCGGGCGCGCCCTGGTGGTTCTGCTCCCGGGCCTGGCGATTCTGGCCTTCCGTTACGTCTTCCGATATATAAGCGCCGCTCTCGGCATTCTCTTCCGCCCGGTGCGGCGGGTTTTCGATTCGGCCTGGGGCCGTCTCGAATGGGTTTACCCGCGGATTCTCGAGGGGGCGCTCGCACACCGGTGGCGCTCGCTGGCGGTCGCGGGGGCGCTCACGGTCTCGGCGGCGCTGCTCATCCCGCGTCTCGGCGTGGAGCTGGTTCCCCCATTCTCCCAAGGGGAGTTCAGCTTCGAGCTGGAGATGCCCCCCGGCACGCCGCTCGACGTGAGCGAGAGACTCGTCCGGGGGATCGAGGCGGATCTGGTCGGCGATCGACGGATCCACTCGCTCTTCACGACCGTCGGCGAGAGCCCGGAGCTGGGGAGCGCGACGGCGGAACGCAGGGAAAACGTGGCGCGCCTCAACGTGGCGATCGAAAACCCGGGGGATCACCGCCGGGAAGAGGCCGTGATCGAGACGGTGCGTCGCCGGCTCGACCGGGAGCCTTCCGTCGACTACACTTTCCGGCGGCCCACTTATTTCAGTTTTAAAACTCCCATCGAGGTGCACGCCTTCGGGTACGATCTGGACGAGTTGGCCCGCTACTCGGACATGTTGACCGCCCGGCTTCGCGAAGTGGAAGGACTCCGGGACGTGAGGAACAGCCTGGAGGAGGGGAGCCCGGAGGTGCAGATCTCCTTCCGGCGGGACCGGATGGCGGCGCTCGGTCTCGATCTGGAAACCGTTTCCCGTACGCTTCGCCACAAGATCCGCGGCGAGGTGGCGACCCGCCTCAAGGAGCGGGATCGACAGATCGACATTCTGGTGCGGAACGCCAACGCCGAGGAAATCCGCGTGGATCAGGTGGCGGGGCTCGTGGTGAACCAGGTGGACGGGATCCCGATCCCTCTCTCGTCGGTGGCGGACGTGGCGATCGGGCGCGGCCCGGCCCAGATCACGCGGGTCGGTCAGGCCCGCGCCGCGGTCATCCAGGCGAACCTGGTGGACCGGGACCTGGGTAGCGCCGGCGAGGAGATCGAGGCTCTGCTGCTCCGCACGCCCGCCCCCCCCATGTTCTCCGCCGTGCTGAGCGGTCAGAACCGGGAGGTGGCCACCTCGTTCCGCAGCCTGGCGCTGGCGGCGTTCCTCGCCGTCTTCATGGTCTATCTGGTCATGGCGAGCCAGTTCGAGTCGTTTCTGCACCCGCTGGTGATCCTCGTCACCGTCCCCCTCGGCATCGTGGGAGTGGTTTTCGCCCTCGCCCTGACGGGGACGGCGGTGAGCGTGGTCGTGCTGATCGGCGTGGTGATGCTCACCGGCATCGTGGTGAACAACGCCATCGTCCTGATCGACTTCATCAACCAGCGCCGCCGCGCCGGCATGGCGAAGATCGACGCGATTCTGGAGGGGGCGCGGGCGCGGCTCCGTCCGATTTTCATGACCACGTTGACCACGGTGCTCGCGCTCCTGCCGATGGCCCTCGGCCTCGGCCAGGGGGCCGAACTCCGTGCGCCGATGGCGATTGCCGTGATCGGCGGGCTCACCCTCGGCACCCTGCTCACCCTGGTGGTGATCCCGGTGGTCTACGCCACCCTCGACCGCAAGCCGTAGTATGGATTATGCGCGAAGGAATAATCTTGCGCATGCTCCGGACTAAGGGGACGGACAAACGATGAAGCTCTCGGACCACGCGCTCCGCCGGCCGGTGACGGTCATCGTGGCCACCGCGGCGCTTCTCGTTCTCGGCGCCGTCTCCCTCTCCCGCCTCAAGCTGGACATGTTTCCCAATCTCGACGCCCCCTTCCTCGGCGTCTACATCCCGTATCCGAACGGCGTCCCCACGCAGATGGAGAAGGAAATCGCTCGTCCCCTGGAGGAAGTGCTCGCCACCCTCGGGGACCTGCGCGAGATCCGCTCCTATTCGGAGGAGGACTTCGTCTGGGTGGCGGTGGAGTTCGAGTTCGGCCGCAACGTGGACGTGCTCCGCATGGACGTGAGGGAGAAGATCGAGCAGGTCCGGCCCCTCCTCCCCGAGGACATCCGGGACATCTTCATTCTCACCTTCAACACCAACGACATCCCGGTGATGGTCGGCCGGATCAGCTCCAAGGGGGAGGATCTCTCCGGCTCCTACGATCTATTGGAACACCGCGTGATCAACCGGCTCCGCCGCACCGAGGGGGTGGGCCAGGTGGAGGTCGACGGGATCGCGCCGAAGAGCATCCGGATCTATCTGATGCTGGACAAGATCGTGGAGCACGCCGTCGACGTGGAGAGGCTCTTCCGCGACCTGAACGGGAACAACCTGGACCTTTCGGTGGGGCGGGTCGTGGACGGCCGGCGGGAACTCACCGTGCGCGCCCTCGGCCAGTTCCGCGAGTTCGACGAGATCGGCGAGATGCCGGTGAACGACGCGGGTGTCCGCCTCGCCGACGTGGCGGAAATCGATTACGGCGAGCCGGCGCCGCATTGGTACAGGCACATCAACGGTGAGCCGGCGATCGCTTTCGAGATCAAGAAGGCTTCCGGCGCCAACATCGTCGAGCTTTCCCGGCGCGTGAGGGAAGAGCTGGACCGCATCGACAAGGACCCGGCGTTGGAAGGCGTCGACGTGGTCCTCTTCTTCGATCAGGCGGAGCAGATCAAAAACTCGCTGAACAGCCTTTTCCAGTCGGGGCTCATCGGATCGATCCTGGCGGTGGCGGTGCTCTTCGTCTTCCTCCGGCGGCTCCGTCCCACGCTGATCGTCAGCATCGCCATCCCCTTCTGCGTGATCGCCACCTGCGTCTATCTCTATCTGTCGGGGCGGACGCTGAACGTGCTCACCATGATGGGGCTCATGCTCGCCGTGGGGATGCTGGTGGACAACGCCATCGTGGTCCTCGAGTCGGTGTTCCGCCGCCAGGAAAAGGGGGAGACCCCCGCCGAGGCCGCCGCCGGCGGCGCCCGTGAGGTGGCGATGGCGGTCACCGCGTCCACCCTCACCTCCGTCATCGTTTTCGCGCCGATCATCCTGTCCAAGGGGAGCATGCTCACGGTTTGGCTTTCATCGGTGGGGATCACCATCTCGGTCACCCTCGTCTTTTCGCTCTTCATCTGTCTCACCCTGGTGCCCGTCATGGCGGCGCGAACCACCTTCGGCGGCGCGCAGCGGGAATTCCGTTTTCTCGCCCGCCTCCGGGAGCGTTACATGCGCATGCTCCGCTGGACCGTCACGGAGCACCCGAAGCGGACCGGCCTCGTTTTCGTTCCCCTCTTTCTGTTGGTGACCATCGGCGCGATCAAGGCGACCGGATTCGCCCCCGAGGAGATGGACGGAAAGGGGGTCAAGCAGGAGGAGCTTTACTTCAACGTGGAGTTCACCGACAACACGAACATCTACGGCGTCCACGACAAGGTCCTCGCGATCGAGGAATTTCTCGTGCCGCGCCGGGATTCGCTGAACATCGAATCCGTTTACGTCTATTACCGAGACAACCAGGCCGGATTCGGGCTCTATTTCCCGAAAGACTACACCCCGACCGAGGAAAAGCTGCGGGATCTGCGGCAGTATCTCCGGGAAAACCTCCCCGAGCTGGCCGGGACGCGGTACCGTTTCGGCACCGACGAGGACGTCGGCGGAGGCGCGCGGGGCGTTTCGGTCACCCTCTTCGGCGAGGACACGGACCTGCTCCGTGAGCTGTCGGAGGAGGCGGCGCGCCGAATCGGCATGTTGCCGGGTGTCACGGAAACGCGAACCGGCGTCGAGGAGGGACGGGACGAGGTGCGGGTGGTGCTCGATCGGGACCGGGGAGGCCGTTTCGGAATCAGCCCGGCCACGCTGGCGCAGATCCTGGGGCTCACCTTCCGGGGGGTGCCTCTCAGGGATTTCCAGGGGCGGGACCGGGAGATCGAGATGGATATCGTGCTCGAGCCGTCGGACCGCCGCAACATCGACAACCTCGCCAAGCTTCCGATCACCTACCGGGAAGGGCGGCCGATCCTGCTCGGCCAGGTGGCGCGTTTCGAGTTCGGTAAGAGTCCGGCCCGCATTTACCGGGAACGGCAGAAGACGGCGCTCACGGTGACCGGCGTCTACGAGGGGGAGGATTTCGGGGAGATCACCGGCCGGGTGGAGCAGCTGATGAACGGCATGGATCTCCCCTCCGGGTACCAGTGGTCCTTCGGGCGTGAACTACAGGAGGCGCGGGCCGAGCAGAACGAAATGATGGTGAACATCCTGATCGCGCTCTGTTGCGTCTATCTGCTCATGGCGGCGCTTTTCGAGTCTTTCCTCCATCCTTTGGTGATCATGCTCTGCATTCCCTTCGCCGCGCTCGGCGTCGTCTGGACGATGATGCTGACGGCGACCCCCTTCAACCTGCTCGCCATGATCGGCGTGGTGATTCTGATCGGCGTGGTCGTCAACAACGGCATCGTCCTCATCGACCACGTGAACGGCCTCCGCCGGAGCGGTCTTCCCCGGGAAGCGGCGATTCTCGAGGGGTGCCGGGACCGGTTCCGGCCGATCCTGATGACCGCGTCCACCACCATACTCGGCCTCACGCCCCTCGCTCTCGGCAAGGCGGACATCACCGGCGGCTACTATTTCCCGCTCGCCCGGGCGGTGATGGGCGGCCTCGCCGCCAGCACGATCCTCACGCTGGTCGTGCTCCCCACCTTCTACGTTCTCGCCGAGGGCGCCGCCGCCTACCTGCGGCGGACCGTCGCCTGGGGGATGGGCCGGAGCCCTCTCCCCTGGCGGGAGGCGAAGCGGCCCGGCCAGGCGATGGGGGGAGGCGCGCCGGAATAGCGCGGGGAACCGTGCTTGCGCCGCCGCCGCCGCGCCCGTTAGAATCGATGCGATGAAACCCGCGCGAATCCGCCGGCCGGACCGGCCATGAAGAACGAAATCCTCCATCGCCTGAACGAACGCGTCAAGGAGCTGACCCTCCTTCACCGCGCCGCGCGTGTTCTCCAGGACGACGACAAGCCGGTCGACGCGGTGTTGCGGGAGATCCTCCGCTTGCTTCCTCCGGCTTGGCAGTATCCGGAGGTGACGGAGGCGCGTCTCCGCTTCGGCGATCGGGAGATCACCACCCCCGGTTTTCGCGAAACCCCTTATGCGCAGACCGCCGATTTCGTCGTCCGCGGCGGCGGGCGGGGACGGGTGGAGGTGGTCTACCGCGAGGAGCGCCCACCGGCGGACGAGGGGCCCTTTCTGAAGGAAGAGAGGGATCTCATCGGTTCGCTGGCGGAGATGCTGCGCGTCCACTTCCAGCGGCGGGCGGCGGACGACGCGCTCCGGGCGGCCCACGACGACCTGGAACGGCAGGTGAGGGAAAGGACCGCCGAGCTGGAGAGAGTGGTCGGGGCGCTCCGCGCGGAGATCGACGGGCATCGGGCGACTCGGGAGAAGGTGGAGGCGCACCGGCGGCAGCTGCGGCGGCTCGCGTCGGAACTGGTCCTCGCCGAGGAGAGGGAGCGCCGCGCCATAGCAGCGGACCTGCACGATCATGTCGGTCAGGCGCTCGCGTTCATCCGCATGCGCGTGAACGAATTTCAGGGGGACGCGGTCTTTTGCGGGTTTGAGCGTTCCTTGGCGGAGATCGTCACTCTTCTCGACCAGACCATCCGCTACACACGCACGCTGACCGGCGAGATCAGCCCGCCGGTGCTGCATCAGTTCGGGCTCGACGCCGCGCTGGAGTGGCTCGCCGGGTGGTTCCGCGAGAAGAGGGGCCTGCCGGTGGAGGTCCGTTCCGCCGGCTCTTTCGAGGGGCTTTCGGAGGAGATGCGGATCATGCTCTTCAAGTCGGTCCGTGAGCTGCTCTTCAACGTGCGGAAGCACGCGGCCGCCGAACGTGTGGAGGTGGAAGTGCGCGGCGAGGGGGAGCGCGTGACGATCCTCGTCCGTGACGACGGCCGCGGCTTCGATCCTTCGCGCTCCGGCTCGAGCGACGGCTTCGGTCTCTTCAGCATTCGCGAAAGGATGAGCCAACTCGGCGGCCGCCTGGAGGTGAACTCCGACCTGGGCGCCGGAACCGTCGTGCGTCTCGAAGCGCCGCTTCGCGGCCGGGGAGGGGGCGGCGAATGAGAATTCTCATCGCCGACGACCACAAGATTTTTCGCGACGGGCTCCGCCACCTGTTGGACGGGTGCCCCGGATTCCGCGTGGTCGCCGAGGCGGAGGACGGGGCAGCCGCGGTCCGTCTCGCCCGGGAACATGCCCCGGATTTGGTGGTGATGGACATCTCCATGCCGTGCATGAACGGCATCGACGCCACGGCGCGGATCGTGGAGGAGATCCCATCGGTTCGGGTGATCGTCCTTTCCATGCACGACGACAGGCGCTTCGTGGTCGAGGCGCTGAAGGCGGGCGCACTCGGTTACCTTCTCAAGGAATCCGCCTTCGAGGATCTGCTCCTCGCCATCGAAGCGGCGCGCGAGAGCCGGGTCTTCCTCAGCCCGCGGCTCGCGGAGTCCGCGCTTCGCGACTACATCCGCATCGCAGGTTCGGGGGAGGAATCCGCCTTCGCCGTGCTGAGCGGTCGGGAAAGGGAGGTCCTGCAATTGATCGCCGAGGGATCGGCGACCAAGGAGATCGCCGCGCGCCTGCACGTGAGCGTCAAGACGATAGAAACCCACCGCGGCCGGATCATGGAGAAGCTCCACCTCCGAAGCGTGGCCGAGCTAACGAAGTACGCCATCCGCGAGGGACTCACAACGCTGGAGTGATTCCGCCGGCGCCCGCGCGGACCCTCCAGCCGTGCCGCCCCGTTTCCCCACCGGTCCACGCTCCCCGGCTAAGGGATTTCGAACCCCGGAAACCGGTTTCCCCTGATTGCCCCCGCCATCTTCCGGACGGGAAAATCCGTCTATGGGCGAGAACCGTCCGCGGCACGATTTTGTAACGGGAGGGAAAAGGAATGTTCAACACCGGAAACACAGGATTCATGCTCGTGGCGACCAGCTTGGTCATGCTCATGACGCCTGGCCTGGCGTTCTTCTACGGCGGGCTGGTCGGCCGCCGCAACGTTCTCTCCATCATGATCCAGAGCTTCGTTTCACTTGGCGTCACGACGATTCTCTGGTACGCCGTCGGTTTCTCGCTCTGCTTCAGCGGCGGCGAAGGGGGGATCATCGGCAACCTGGACATGGCCTTTCTCCGCGGTATCGATCCGACCACTCCCTTCGGCGCCGGCCAGATTCCGATGTTCGTCTTCATCGCCTACCAAATGATGTTCGCCATCATCACGCCGGCACTCATCACCGGCGCCTTTTCCAACCGCGTCCGCTTCTCCGCCTATCTGATCTTCCTCGTGCTCTGGCTGCTCTGCGTCTACTTCCCCTTCGTGCACATGGTTTGGGGGGGCGGCCTGCTCGCGAAAATCGGCGTGCTCGATTTCGCCGGCGGAATCGTGGTCCACAACATCGCGGGGATGGCGGCACTCGCATCGATCCTCTACGTCGGGCGGCGCCGGATCAAGGACAGCGTCCCCCACAGCATTCCTCTGGTGGCGCTCGGCACCGGTCTTCTCTGGTTTGGTTGGTACGGGTTCAACGCCGGAAGCGAGCTTCAGGTGGACGCGATCACCTGCCTCGCCTTTCTGAACACCGACATCGCCGCCTCCTTCGCGGCGATCTCCTGGCTCGTCATCGCCTGGTCCCTCGAGAAGAAGCCGAAGTTCGTCGGCCTCTTGACCGGCGCCGTCGCCGGTCTCGCCACGATCACTCCCGCCGCGGGTTTCATTTCCCCGGGTTATGCCGCGGTTATCGGCGTGATCGCCGGTTTGGTCTGTTACGGCGCCGTCGGTTTAAAGAACCGTCTCGGTTGGGACGACGCGCTGGACGTCTGGGGAGTTCACGGAGTGGGCGGCGCCCTGGGTATCATCTTGCTCGGCCTATTCGGTTCCACCGCGGTGAACGCCGCCGGCGCCGATGGGCTCATCTACGGCGGCGCCGCCTTCTTCGGGAAACAGGTCGGCGCGGTGGTGGGATCCTCGGTGTATGCCTTCGCCTTTACCTATGTGATGCTCTGGTTGATCAACAAGGTCACGCGGGTCAGGACGAGCGAAATCGAGGAGGGGACTCTGGACGAGTCGCTGCACGGTGAGAAAGCCTACTACGAGGAGCTCTAGCCGGAGAATGGACGCTTGCCGCTCGGCTCCCGATTTTCCAGGATTCGCGTGGAGCGGTAACGGTCCGTTCCGCCGCGCGATCGGGCGCGCGAAGCAAAACAGGGAGGGGAATGAGATGATTCGACGATCGCTCGGAGCGGCGGGATCCGTTGTTTTCGTCGTCGCGGTTCTCGCGGGATCGGTTCGGGCCGGGGAGGAAACGACGATCAGCGGTTTCGTCGACGCCAGCTACTTCGGCAACGTGGACACCAAGGAGGAGACCTTCGGTCTCGACCAGGTCGAGGTGGACGTGGAGAGGGTCTTCGGGGAGAACGGAACGCTCCATGCGGACCTGGAATGGGTGAAGAACGGAGACGATTGGACGCTCGCCGCGGAACAGGGCTATCTCACCTACCGGCCGGATGGTGCGGAGCGCCTCGCCTTTACTCTCGGTAAGTTTAACGCGCCCATCGGTTTCGAGCTTCTCGACGCGCCGGATATTTACCAGTATTCCCACGCCCTCGTTTTCATTTATGCGCTGCCGACCAATCTGACGGGCGCCATGGTGAACGCCGATCTGGCCGAGGGTTTCGATCTCGCCGCCTATCTGGTCAATGGGTGGGACAACAACCAGGAGTCCAACGGGGTGAAAACCTTTGGCGGGCGTCTCGGCTACATGCCCGGCGAAGTCGTCGCCGCGGGGCTCTCGGCGATCCGCGGATCGGAAGGGGCGGACCAGCAGGACATGCGCACCGTCGTCGATCTCGACCTGACCGTGAAGCCGCGGAAAGACTTGTTTTTCGGCGGCGAGTTCAATTACGGAAAGGTCGAGGCGGGCGGCAATGAGGCGACCTGGACCGGATGCCTCGCCATGGCCCACTACGACATCACCGGCCGGATCGGACTGACCGGGCGTTTCGATTATTTGGACGACCCCGACACCTACGTCTTCGGGGGCGCCGCGGGGGAGACCCGCACCGCCTTCACCATCGCCCCCACTTTTACCCTCGGCGACGGCATGGGCGCGCTCATCGAGGTTCGCGTCGATCAGTCGAGCGAGGACGTTTTCATCGACGGGGACGGCGAGACGGACGGATCGGAGACGACCGTCGCCTTCGAGATGACCTACACCTTCTGATCGGCCCGCCGGGAGGGGGCGCGTCGGCCGGGCGCGCCCCTCTTCTCTTTCCCCGCGTGAGTCCGGAGCCTCCGGTCTGTATACTGCGGGGGATCGGCCCGCGCTCCGGGCGGGGAAGGAGAGGATCGAGTCGTGGAATGGTGGCACATCCCCGCGTTGCTGGCGGGCGGTTTCCTCTGCGGGATCATCAACGCCGCCGCCGGCGGCGGCAGCTTCATCACGCTCCCGATCCTCCTTCTCTACGGCCTGCCGCCCCAGATCGCGAACGCCACCAACCGGGTGGCGATCACCGTGCAGACCTTCGCCGGCGTCGCCACCTACCACGTCCACGGGGTTCGCCCCTGGCGCGCCCTTCCGCCGATCGCCCTCGTCACCGCCCTCGGCGCCTTCGGCGGCGCCTGGCTCGCCGCGACCGTGGACGAGACGCTCTTCCGCCGCGCCGCGGCGATCCTCTTCGCCGTCATGCTCACCACGGTCTTCATCAACCCGAGGAAGTGGGCGGGGACCGGCGCGAACGCCCGCATTCGCCCGGCGCTCTATCCGATCTTCTTCCTGATGGGGATCTACGGCGGCTTTCTACAGGCGGGGGTGGGCGTACTCCTGATCAGCACTTTCGTGCTCCTCGGCGGTTACGACGTGGTGCGCGGAAACGCCCTTAAATTTTCCCTCGCCTTCGTCTTTACCGGTGTCTCCCTGGTCGCCTTCGCCGGTTTCGGGCAGGTGCGATGGGGGGTGGGACTGATTCTCGCCATCGGCACCGCCCTGGGCGGGATCATCGGCGCCCGCCTGGTGATGCTGAAAGGGGCGACCTGGGTGCGGGCGTTGGTGGTGGTGGCGGCCGTGGCGGCGATCGTGAAGCTCCTCACCGGATAGGGGGCGGACGGTGGCGCGGTTCCCCCGTTGGTGCATCGGTCCCCGGGCGGTGATCCCCGGTCTCTCCTGGCTCTGGGGCGCCCCCCGCCTTGCCCGTCACCGGCCGAAGAATCGGCGAGACCTACCGGGAATACCGACGGCGGCCCCCGGCCCCGGATCCCCCGATTCGGCCGTTGCCTTCTGTCTTCCTAACTTCAATTAATGCAAGGGTCTTCGCGCAGACTCCGCGCGCGATCGGCGATCTTGACATTCTGAAACGGCTTGACTTCGGGCTCCCGGGGTGATATGCTACCTCCGTCGTAAAAGACCCGACGGCCTCCCGAATCGATCATCTTAGGGTTGCCGACTATCGACGGACTTAAGGCGGTCCGTCGTGTTGGCGGGTGCCCGTTGGGTTCCAACGTAGATTCTGTCCAGAAACGGACAAGGGGGAAGAGAATGAAAAAAGCTACTATCCTGCGGTGGGCACTCCCGCTCGCCGTGCTCGCCCTTTTCGCCGGCGCCGCCTCGGCGCAGCTCGTCCTCTGGGAGGAGGACTTCTGCTCCGTGAGTGACTGGTCGGGTTTCCAGGCGAGCCTTGTCACCGACGGATTCCTCGGAACCGTTACCGCCGACGTCGACTACGGGAAGGTGGAGCCGAACGCTTGGACCACCGCCGAATTCGGCTGCGGACCGCACTCCGATTCGCTTTACGTGAGTTGCACCGCCGTGACGGGGCGTTTCCACGTGCGGATCATGGAGGAGGTACCGCCCTACTCCGAGATCAATCTTCTCACCGCGGACGCGCCCGGTGATTACGCCGTGGACGTGAGCGACATCACCGGCTGGACCGGCCAGAAGTCCTTCAAGGTGGTGATCTGGGTGGAGTGGGCGACCCCCGCGTCGGCCACCTTCGACCATATCAGCCTGGTCAACACCGACGGCTGGGCGGACGACTTCGAGCCGATCGCCGTCGGCTGGCGGGACGAGGACACCAATCCGGGTTACAACGCCTACATCAATGACCTCGCCGGTCCCTACGCGATCGTCCAGGAGGCGGCTGGCGTGGATTACGGCAAGGTGCTCTCGCCGGTGCTCACCATCGACGTGGACGCCGCGCCGACGCTGACCGTCGTCTGCGTCTCCGACGAGCTCAACTCCAACTTCGTCATCGCGATCCAGGAGGAAGAGGGCGCGTACCAGTACTTCGAGCTCGGCCGCGGCTACGAGGCGGGCATCTTCGTTTACGACTACCAGGCGATCACCGGTTGGAACGGGGAGCACAGCTTCTCGATTCAGCTCGGCGTCGAGTCGCAGGACCTGGACGGATGGGCGATCTTCGACTCGGTCATTTTGGATTGTTCCGACGCTCCGCCGCCGGTCTCCACCGAGGACACCAGCTGGGGCCAGGTGAAACAGCTATTCCGTTAGCGTTCCGATCACGGCCCGTTCCGCGGACCGTGTTTGCGGGATCTTAGTCGGAGTCGGAGAGGAGCCTCGCAAAGGCTCCTTTCCGCTATCCCCCCGGTCGGGCGAAAGGAAAAGACAACTCGAAAGCAGCCGAGGGTACATCGTGAGAGAACGGACGCATCCGATCATCTCGAGGACCGCGCTCGCCATCTGTTTCGCCATTCCGATCCTGTTCGGCGCGGCCGGAACCGCCGGGGCGGCGGTTTACTTCCAGGTCTCGCCGGACACCCTTGTTCTGGGGAACGACGGTTGGTATGAGATCGGCTTTCGCGCGGACGACGGAGGAATCGCGTACCTCCGGGACAAGACCACCGGGGAGGACGTATCGCCGGGGAACGCCTACGGCGACCTCTGGAGGATCCAGTACGCCGCCTCGGGCCTCGTGCAGAGTTCCTCCTTCAGTGGCGGCTCATCGGTGCTCGCCTTCTCCTATGATTGGAATCCCGCGGACACCGTTCTCACCTTCGTTTACGAGAAGGATCTCTCCGGCGACCGGCTGGAGGTGACCGTCACGATCCGCGCCTCCGAGGAGAACCGTTCGGATTGGGACATCCACGTCGAAAACCACACAGACGACGAAGTACTGAAGGTCTACTTCCCCGGTCAGATCTCCTTCCGCCAGGACGACGTGGAGCGGTTCTACTTCCCCTATTACGAGGGGGTCGCCTTCAATCGCTCCTTTTTCCAGGAGTACCGGAGCACCTACCAAACCTACCAACACGTCTTCATGGATTTCGGCGCGCTCCAGTCCGTGAACGGGAATTGGGCGCTTTACACGCTTCCGGACGACGACTTCCGGCCGGCCAATCTGGGGCTCAGTTTCAGCGGCTGGAACGGCGGCGTGAGCGTGTACCACCACATGTTCTATGCCTACCTCCAGGAGAACGGCGAGTGGAAGGGGCCGACGCTCCGCCTGCGGATCGGCGAGGGGATCGAGGAAGTCCTCGAGGACGTGCGCACCGACAGGGGCTGGGACGCGACGCCGGATCTCGAGACGAGGGCGGGCGATCTCTACAACGGGATCCGGCAGGGGGTGCTCGTCAAGTTCGACTGCCAACACGTGAACGACTGGGGCTGGGCGCAGCCGGGCGAGACCTTCGCCTGGGTGGACAGCGTCGCGGGCCGGCTCTCCTCGAACGCGATCGTCCATCTCGTCTCCTTCTGGCCGGAGGGGTTCGACAACAACTACCCCGACTACGTCCCGCCCA
This sequence comes from Candidatus Eisenbacteria bacterium, assembly GCA_016930695.1. Lineage (NCBI taxonomy): Bacteria > Candidatus Eiseniibacteriota > Candidatus Eiseniibacteriota bacterium. The sequence continues at coordinate 86,714 of JAFGGD010000046.1, read as the reverse complement.
ACGAGGATTACGGCACGGAGGCGGAGTTCCTGGCGATCTTCGACAATTCCCACAACCGCAAGCAGCTCGTCATGCCCTATACCAATCCGACCTGGTGGGACGACGAGTCGCCCACTTTCGATTCTCTCGGCATGGAGGTGACCGTCCGGGATCTCTCGGGCAATCCGGTCTATGAATGCTACGGCGCGAACTGCGGCTACATCGTCTCGCCGGCGCACCAGGCGGTGAAGGACCGTGTCTACATGACCGCGGAGGAGTTCACCGACGTCTTCCCCGCCGACCTTCTCTTCGAGGACCAGGTGGCGGACCGCCCCTGGCTTTACGACACCAATCCCTCCGAGACGGACTACCTCTCCTACACGGACCATCTGATCGACAACGCGCGCCGGAGCGCCCGGGACATCGGGCTCGCGACGGAGGGGATGCTGGACGCCCTGATGGGATCGGAGCTCCTCTTTTTCGATTCCGTTCTGCTCGACAAGAAGGCGGGATGGGTTTCCGCCTGGGGCAACGACAACTGGTCCGTCTATCCGCTCACCATGCGGCTGGCGCACGATAAAATGGGCTTCTACCAACACAACCTCGCCGTGGAGGTGATGACCCACGACAAGGAGAAGCTCACCTACAATCTCGCCTACGGGTTCGGACTCAACTTCGATATGACCGGCCAGCCGGGAATGATCGACAACGAGTGGCTGGAGATCGACGAAGTGTTCCAGAGAACCGTCGCGGCGCGTTGCACCGGAAAGCGGATGACCGAGTTCGAATACCTCGATCCGGGGGAGACCGTTAGCCGGAGCGTTTTCGAGGACGTGACGGTGATCGGCAATCACGGGACCTCGTCCTACGATTGGGGGGAGCACCAGATCGCTCCGCAAGGTTTCTACGCCTTCAGCGACGCCGGCGATCTCGAGGCGGGCGTTTTCACCCGGTGGAAAGGGGCCGATCTGAGCGGCGAACATTTCCTCGCGGTGGAACGGTTCAAGGCGAACCGTGTCCGTATGGAGCATCCCTCCGGCGGAGACGGCGTGTTCAAGGAGGATCGTCCGGCGAACTGGGTCGTCTCGAGCCAGATCCATGTGATCGCCGTCACCGAGGACGGGGGGTGGGTCGATCTCAGCAACGATCCGAGCACGGTCGTGCGCCCCTCCTTCATCAAGTTCCCCTTCCGGAGCGAGGAGGAGGGCGAACCGGTGCGGGAGATCCTGCTGTCCTACGGAGGACTTCCGGAACATGATCCGCAGACCGGAGTGGCGGATTCCGCCCCGCCGAAACGGCTCTCCCTGGCCGCGGCGCCGAACCCGTTCAATCCGGAGACGCGCGTCGCCTATGAGTTGCCGCGGCGAACGACGGTCCGCCTGACGGTGCACGACGTGACGGGGCGGAGCGTCCGCGTCCTCGTCGCCGGCCGCGTCGAGGAGGCGGGCCGGCGGATCGCGGTCTGGGACGGGCGGGACAACGCCGGCCGGCCGGCCGCTTCGGGCGCCTACTTCCTGCGGCTTCGCGCCGGAGAGGAGACGCTCACCCGCAAGGTCGTTCTGGTTCGCTGATCCGGCGGGAAAAAGAAAAGAGAAGAGGGCGTCCGCGGTGATGAGCGGGCGCCCTTTTTCGTCCGCCGAGTAAAGGGGGAGGAACGGGCGCGCCGAACCGCCGCTACAGTTCGGCGGGTATCATCTCTTTTGGCATGAAGTGGCCGGTGTGGTTGGCGATGACCCGGCCGGTCTTGATGTAGAACTTCCAGCCCGTTCCGTCGCCGGCGTTCCCCTCGGCGACGGTGATGTCCGCCTCGCTGATGTCGCAGGTCACGCCGGAAGCGCCGTTGAAGGGATTCACCGGAAGGCTCTTTTTAATGTAGGGCCCGTAGCGGTAGGTCGCGTCCTTGGAGTTGCTCGCCCGGCCTTGGGAGTCGGTGTAGAGGGTGAGCTGCTTCTCGAAGGCCTCCTCCGCTTGCGCTTTGTTATCTACCTCCGTGCCGTCGCTCGCCTTGAAGGCGCCCGGGTAGCGGCCGCCATGCTGGTGATAGTACATCTCCACCGCGTTCTGGAGCGCCGTCAGGTCGCTCTCCGTAGCCGCGTCCTTCGCCTGATCCGACGAGTTGGTGAACTGCGGGATGGCGATGCCGGCGATGATGCCCAGAATCATCACGACGATCAGCAACTCGACGAGCGTGAATCCACGCATCCTCTTCCGTACCATACCCTTATATCCACCGCGGGGGGTTGCGACCTCTCGATGTTTCTCCTCCCGGATGATCGGCCCGCGGAGGGACTTTCTGTATCAGATTCGACCGAGAGCGCGAGACGGGGCGGGGGCGCGGATCCGATTGTGCTATAATCAAATATCTCCGTGTATGAAGAGAACCGACCCACCTCGCGACCCCGAGGGAGCCATGCCCGCCCGATCGATTCCGCGGATCCTGCTTTTTGCACTCCTGATCGCGGCGAACGCCGCGGCGGCCGCGGAGAGCGAACCGGCGACCGGCGCGGATCTCTCCTACCTGGCGAGAATGCTCTCCCTCGGCGCGGAATATCGAGAGGACGGCGCGCCGGTCGATCCTCACGCTCTCTTCCGCGCGCGCGGATACGACATCGTTCGCCTCCGTCTCTGGCACACGCCTCCGGAACCGTGGCACGCCCTCGACTCGACCCTCGCCGCGGCGCATCGTTTCGAGGGCGCCGGATTCGATCTGCTTCTCGATTTCCACTACTCCGACGGATGGGCCGATCCGGGACAACAAACGAAGCCGGCCGCCTGGGCGGCGCTCGACTCCGCGGCGCTGGTCGATTCGATTCGCGCGTACACCGCGGCCGTGGTCGCCCGCTTCCGTGACGAAGGGATCCTTCCCCGCTACCTGCAGATCGGCAACGAGATCGGCGGCGGTTTTCTCTGGGACGACGGCCGCGTCGGTTGGCCGGGAAGCGTCTGGGACACGCCGGAGCGGTGGTCCGCCTTTACGGCCCTCCTCGGCGCGGCGATCGACGGGGCGCGCGCGGGGGCGGCGCCGGACGATCCGCCGGAGATCCTCATCCATATCGCCGAGGGCGGGGATGTCGAGCGGTGCCGCTGGTTCTTCGACAATCTGATCGCCGCCGGAACCGACTTCGACGGAATCGCCTTCTCTTTTTATCCCTGGTGGCACGGCACGCTGGCCGACGCGGGCGCCGCACTGCACGACGCGGCCGCGCGATACGGCAAGCCGGTCTGGATCATCGAGACTTCCTATCCGTGGACGCTCGAGGACTTCGACGGCGACGGAAACTTCGTCTCTTCGTCGGATCAGCTCCACCCGGGAGATGACGCGACGCCGGAGGGGCAGCTCGCCTTTCTTCGCCGGCTGCGCGCGGTGGTGCGCGGCGTCCCCGGAGGGCTCGGCGCGGGTGTGCTCGTCTGGGAGCCCGCGTTCCTCGCCGTGGTGGGCGGCCCATCCAACCCGAACGACAACCTCACCCTCTTCGACTCGGACGGCGACGCGCTTCCCGGACTCGACTTCGCCGCACCCTGGGACTCTTCCCCCCACGACCGCGTCCAGGTGATCGGCGACTGGAACGGCTGGGACCCGGACGCGCCGGACATGAGCCAAACCGAGCCGGGGCTCTGGTTCGACACGCTCCTGGTCGAAGCGGGGTGCCACCTCCTCAAGTTCCGCACCGACGGCGCCTGGGACGACCCTCTCGACTACGGCTCCTGCGACGGCGAGCATCCCGGCTGCGTCGTCCCGCCCGCCGGATCCCTCTGTCCGGCCGCCCATGCCGGAACGGCGCTCGGCCGGATCGAGTTTCCCTCCACTGGCTCCTACGTCTTTCGCCTGGACGAGAGGGAGTGCTCCTACCGGATCGCTCCGATCGAGGAGACGGCGGCCCCGGACGGGGAAGGGGCGCGGCGAACGGGATGGCTTCGGGTGGAGCCGAACCCGGCGTCGGACCGGGCGACGATCCGCTTCTTTCTGAATCGCCGCGAGACGGTGCGGCTCGCCGTATACGACGCGGCGGGGCGCCGGGTGGCGCTCCTCGCCGAAGGGAGCCTGGACGCGGGGGTCCACGACCGGGTCTGGGACGGACGGAACGGCGCGGGGCGGGACGCCGCGGCGGGGGTCTACTTCGTCCGCCTGATCCACGGGTCGGGCGAGAGACTCGGCCGCCTCGTTTTCCGGCGCGGTTGATCCCCGAGAACGATTAAACCGTAAAAGAATTAGCCTCGACCTAGATGGTCTGCAGGCGCTCCCGGAGGGGCTTGAATCCCTCGCCTAAAACCTCATGCGCTTCACTCACCACCAGGAACGCTTCCGGATCCGCCGCGGCGACGAGCCGCTCCAGGTGGATCAGGTGCTTTCGGTTCACCACGCAGAGAATCACCGCCTTTCGCCGGCCGCGGTAGAGTCCCTGCCCCTCCAGGTAGGTGCCGGTTTTGTCGAGCCCGAAGAGGATCGCCTCGCGAATCTCTTCCCCCTTTTCGGTGATGATCGTGACCGCCCGGGAATAACTGCGGCCCGCGAGTATCTGGTCGATCACCTTGCCGGTCACGAAGATGGTGACCACCGCGTAGAGGGAGAGATTCAGGTCGTGGAAGAACCAGGCGGCGAGGGCGACCACCGACGCGTCCGTGATCATCATCCATGCGCCGACGCTGACGTTGGTCTTCCGGCCGAGGATCTGGCCGACCACGTCGGTGCCGCCGGTGGATCCCATGTGCCGGAAGATCAGGCCGAGACCGACGCCGATGGCGAGGCCGCCGAAAAGGCTGGCGAGCATCGGGTCGAGCCGGAAGACCGCCTCCCCCCACCCGAGGCGCGGGATGAGCCATCCGAGGAGGTCGATGAAAATCGACGCGAGCACCATCCCGAAGACGGTGCGGGAGATGAATCGTCCGCCGAGCGAGTGAAGCCCCCAGAGGAAGAGGGGGATGTTGAGCACGAGCGCGACGGCGCCGACCGGCAGGGGCCGGCCGATGATCCCCGTCGAGGCGTAGTGGATCACGGTGGCGATGCCGTAGACGCCGCCGGGGGCGATCCTTTGGGGAACCATGAAAAAGGCGTAGCCGGCCGCCATCACCAGGCAGCCGAATGCCATGACGGTGTAGGCCCGGAGGATCCGGGGGAAGGCGGAACGGCTCTTTTCGAGAAAGGCGCTTCGCCGCGCTTCGAATTCGTCGGGCGTGAGCGCCGGCAGGCGGAAACGACCGATCCGCGCGCCCGCTCCGCCGCCTCGGGTTAGGTGGCTCCATCGCATCTTCGCGTTCCTCGCGCGCGCCGTCCCGGGCGGGGACGGGCGCAAAGGAGCGGCCGGCGGAACCGGCCGCTCACGTCGAAATCCGGGGGTTCCTTCGGGCGTCCGCCGGACCCGGTTCGGGCCCGGACGCAACGATCCGGCCGGGGAAACCGGCCGGACGCATGAACTATTCTACCAGAAACGAGGGGGAAAACAACCGCAATCGGTCCGGCTCCGGATCAAACGGTTCAGATGAGGGCGGTGCTGAAATAGCGCTCCGCGCGGTCCGGAAGGACGGTCACCACGTTCCGCGTCGGCCCCATGGCGCGGGCGATGAAGGTGGCGGCCCAGACGTTGGCGCCGGAGCTGGTGCCGGCGAGGAGCCCCTGCTTCCGGGCGAGTTCGCGGGTGGTTTCGATAGCGTCCTCGTCGCTCACCGTGATCAGGTCGTCGATCAGGCTCGTGTCGAGGCACTCGGGGACGAAGCCGTCGCCGATCCCCTGGATGGCGTGCAGTCCCGGTTCCTGCCTGAGGAGGGCGGCCGTCTTCTTCGGCTCGACGGCGATGATGCGGACCGAAGGGTTGCGCTCCTTCAGAAAACGTCCCACGCCGCCCAGGGTGCCGCCGCTCCCGATCCCCGCCACGAAGGCTTCGATCCGTCCGTCGAGACGGTCCCAGATCTCCGGTCCCGTGAAGAGGTAATGCGTTTCGGGATTCAACGGATTGGTGAACTGACGGAGCTGCCAGCCCCCCTCGCGATCGCGGATCTCGTCGGCGAGGCGGCACGCCTCCTCCATCGAGCCCTTCGCCGGCGTAAGAATCAACTCGGCGCCGAGCGCTTGGATGATCTTCTTCCGCTCTTCGCTCATGTTCTCGGGCATGACGATGGTGACCGGGTGGCCGCGCTGCACGCCGACGAGGGCGATGCCGATTCCGGTGTTGCCGCTGGTCGCCTCGACGATGCGCGTTCCGGGGGGGAGTTCGCCGTTCTTCTCGGCGTGGAAAATGATGTGCTTCGCCACGCGGTCCTTGATGCTGCCGCCCGGATTGAGAAACTCCGCCTTGGCGAAGACCGCCATGTCGGTCATCCGGGTGAGCTTGACGAGCGGCGTATCGCCGATCAGATCGCTGACGTCGGTGGAATAGTACACGTCTGCCTCCTCGGACCATGTATCGGACGGGAGGAGAAAAGAGGTGAGAGTTCTATGAGGCGCCTCTACCCGCTCAGGGGGCAGATGCGCGGGAGGTCGAGGAGGGCCGCGACGCCGGCGACGGTGTTGCCGAAGAGGAGGTAGGGTTTCCCCGCGTCCCGGAAGAGGCGGATGATTTCATCCGCCGTCCCGTTCACCACGCTCGACCCGGTGATCAGCCCGATGTCGGAGGAATCGACGAGGCGCTCCATCTCCCTGTCCCCGTCCCAGACGGGAACGCCGGAACTCTCGGCGCCGATGTTGTCCGGATTCCGGTCGACGACGCGCACGCGCTCCGCCCCGAAGCGCTCCACGAGCCCCCGGAGAATGGCCGGCTGCAATCCCACCATGCCGATCCGAACCGCCCCGAAGCGTCGTTCCAGTTCCTCCGCCAGCAGAGGTCCGCAGCGAGTGGGGTCCTCGTCCCGGCAGTGAACCGTCCCCTCCACCCGGCCGAGCATTCGGAGGGCGCCGTTCAACACCGCCGTGAAGACCGCCCGATCTTCGATCCGTGAGAGGTCGAGGCGGAGAGCCTCCGCCGGCGTTCCCCTCCAAGAGGTGGGGCGGTCGGTGAAGGCTTGGCCGCGGGCGCCGCCGATCCGCGCCTCGATTACGCGCTCCTTCCCCTTTTTCAGGACGAAGTTTTCGTCCGCGCGCGCGCCGATGGCGTCGTCCGGGTGAAGCGGCGTCACCTCGACCGGCGCGCCGCCGTCGAATCCGCTCTCCCGCAAGAGCGCTCGCAGGCGCTCCCGCGCCTCTTCCAGAAGGCCCATGCTTCTTACCTCCGGCCCGGGAAATCTCCATCCTAACGCTCGCGGCGGGGCGCCGCAAGGCCTATGCTCCGCTTGGCGCGCGGGTTCGGCGGTGATAGGATCGTGCGAAACGACACAGGATCCGGCGCGGGCTCGGAAAGGCCGGGAAGGGGGGATCGACTTGCGATGGAAAACGAAGGCGTTGGGGACGCTCGGCATGCTTCTGGCGGCGGCCGTCCTCTACGCGGGAACGCAGTGGACGGTGCAGGTGAAGAGCACCAAGCTTCGCAAGGAGCCTAAGTTTTGGGCGGGCGCGGTGAAGACCGTGGAGATCGGCGCGAAGCTGGAGGAAACGGGCCGGCAGGGTGAGTGGATCCGCGTGAGCGCCGGAGGCGCGACCGGTTGGGTTCACGAGAGCGCCGTCACCACCAAGAAGATCGCCCTCTCCGGAGGAGGCGGCACGGTGGATCGGAACGCCTCGGACCACGAGGTGAGCCTGGCGAGCAAGGGCTTCACCGAGGAGGTGGAGGCGGAGTACAAGAAGAGCGGCAAGGGGCTGGACTACGAAGCCGTGGACCGGGTCGACCGCATCCGAGTTTCGGACGAGGAACTCCGCAAATTCCTGGAGCAGGGGAAGCTGGGTGATTGGAGGGGGCGGTCATGAGAAGGACGGTCTTCATCGGATTTCTCGCGGTGGTCGGGGCGGCCGCGTTGCTGATCGCCGGTTGCACCGCCACCGATCTCGGCAAGATCGGCACGAGCATCGCGGCGAATCAGGGTTACATCTCCGACGACCAGAAGGGAGCGATCGACCGGACCGGCGAGGCGTTCCGGAAGAGCTTCGAGGAACTGACCGAGGAGGAGGAGTATTACATCGGCCGCGCCGTCGCGGCGACGCTCCTCGGCCGTTATCCCCTCTATAAGAACGACGAGGTGACCGGCTACGTGAACCGTGTCGGCCGAGCGGTGGCGCTCTACTCGAGTCGCCCCGAGATCTACGGCGGCTGGCATTTCGCCGTGCTCGACGTGGACGAGGTGAACGCCTTCGCCGCGCCGGGGGGAACGATCCTGATCACGCGGGGGATGCTCGCCATCCTCCCGGACGAGGACGCGCTCGCCTGCGTGCTCGCCCACGAGGTGGGTCACGTCGCCGGCCGCCACGGCCTCGCGGCGATCCAGAAGAGCCGTCTCATCGACGCCTTCGCCATCCTCGGTCGCGAGGCGGGGACCGCCTGGAACAAGGAGGAGTTGGTGAAGCTCACCGACCTGTTCGACGGCGCCGTGGGGGACGTGGTGCGGACCTTGGTGGAGCGTGGTTACAGCAGGAGTCAGGAGAAAGAGGCGGACCGCATGGCGGTGGAGTTCGCCTCCGCCGTCGGTTATCGCGCCGACGGCATTACCCGGTTCCTGGAGCGGATGGATGAATCCGGCTCCGGCGGCGCCGGTATGTTCGCCACACACCCGCCGGCGAAGGACCGGATCCGGGACGTGGAGCCCGTCGTGAAGAGCCGCTTGGCCGAGGGGACCGACCCGTCGGCGCGGACGGAGCGCTTCAAGCGGAGCACCCGGTCGATCGGATAGGCGCGAGCGCCGCGCCGCGGAGGAGATGGATGAGGCGGATCGGCCTCGGCGCGATGATCGGGGCGGCGGCGGGTCTCGTCGCGTTTCTGCTCTCCCTCGCCGGGGCGCTCGACACGCTCGAGTGGAAAACGCTGGACTGGCGGCTCGCGCGGCTCGCCGGGCCGGGGCGGGTCGCGGAGCGGATCGCGATCCTCCTCGTGGATCAGAAGAGCCTCGACCACATGGCGGCGGAGGAGGACCTTCCGTGGCCGTGGCCCCGGTCGCTCTACGCCCCGGTGATCGAGTACTGCCGCGACGCGGAGGCGCGTGCGGTCGTCTTCGACCTGCTCTTCACCGAGCCGTCGGTCTACGGCGAGGGGGACGACGCCGAACTGGGAGCCTCGGTAGCCGGCGGCGGGGTGATCCTCCCCTTCCTCGCCCACGCCGGCGACGAGGGTGCGCCGCCTCCCGCGCGTTTCCGGCCGGCGCCGGAGGGGGATGGAACCGTTCCCGCCGTCCCCTTTCTCTCGGCCACGCTTCCGGTCGAATCGATCCGCGACGGAGCGGCGGGCCTCGGCAACGTGCTCTTTCTTCCCGACCGGGACGGCGTTTTTCGCGGCGTACCGGCGGTTTTCCGTTCCGGCGGCGGAGCGGAGGCGCTCGCCCTCCCCTTCGCCGTCTGGTCCGTGACGGAGGGAACGCCGGTCCGCGCGGACGGCGGCCGTCTTTTCCTCGGCGATCGGACCGTCCCCCTGGACGGCGAGGGGCGCATGCTGGTCCGCTTCCGTGGTCCGGCGGGAACGATCCCTTCCTATTCCATCGCGAGCGCGATCCAGTCGTGGGTGCGCGAACGGGAGGGGGGGGAGATCTCGCTCCCGAAAGAGCTGCTCCGGGGGCGGATCGTCTTCATCGGATCGAGCGCGCCGGGGCTCCTGGACCTTCGACCCACGCCGATGAGCCGGGTCTATCCCGGCGTGGAGTTGCACGCCACGGTCCTGGACAACCTTCTCGCCGGAGACTTCCTCCTCCGGACGCCCCGCTGGATCGAAGCGCTCCGTTGCGTTCTCGCGGCGGCGCTGCTCGGCTTCCTCGTCGGGCGCGCGCGGAGCCCCTGGCGGGGCGCCCTTCTCCTGCCGCTCTTCGTCGCGGTGCTCGCCGGCGCCCCCCTTCTCTTCTTCCGTTTGGGCCGGTGGGTGCCGATCGTTTCCCCCGTGCTCGCCGTGCTGCTCGCTTTTCTCGCCGCGCAGACCGCGCAGTACGCCGTCGAGGGCCGCCGCCGCCGTTTCCTGAAACACGCCTTTCGCCATTACTTGAGCCCACAAGTGATCGAGAAGATCCTCGAGAACCCGGACCGCCTCGCCCTGGGGGGCGAACGGAAGGAACTGACCCTCTTCTTCTCCGACCTGGCCGGCTTCACCTCTCTCTCGGAGGGACTCGATCCGGAGCGGCTGACGGCGCTCCTCAATCGTTATCTTTCGGAGATGACCGATCTGATCCAGGCGGAGGGGGGGACGGTGGACAAGTACGAGGGGGACGCGATCATCGCCTTCTGGAACGCGCCTCTCGACCAACCGGACCACGCGGCGCGCGCCCTCCGCGCCGGGATCGGCGCGCTCCGCCGGCTCGATGAGATCAACCCGGAGCTGGAGCGGGACGCGGGAAGGCCGCTTTGCATGCGGATCGGCATTCACACCGGGTCGGTTGTGGTGGGGAACATGGGCTCCCGCGAGCGGTTCGATTACTCCGTGATCGGCGACGCGGCGAACCTCGCCTCCCGGCTCGAGGGGCTCGGCAAGGTGTTTCGCTCGCCGATTCTGGTGAGCGAGGCGACCTGGAACGCGGCGGAGGGAGCGGCGGCGGGGCGTGAAGTGGGGCGGGTGCGCGTGGTGGGGAGGCGCGAACCGACGCGTGTATTCCAGGCGGCGGGCCCGGCCGGAGGGCCTTACCTCTTTCCCTGGTGGCGCGAGGGGGACCGCTCCTTCGAGGAAGGGCTGCGCGCCTTCGAAGCGGGGGACCTCGCGCGGGCCGGAGAAATCTTCGCCGCCCTCGCCGACGACCCGGTCGCCGGCGCCTATGTCGACAGGATCGACGCGCTCTCCGGGGGCGCCTTGCCGCCCGGTTGGGACGGTGTATGGGAAATGACGAGCAAATGAGACGCGGGTCGCTGACCGTGCTCGGCGCGCGCGGGAGCAATCCCACGCCGGGCGCGGCCTTCGCGAAGTACGGCGGCCACACCACCTCCCTCGCGCTCCCCCTCCGGGAGACGACGCTCCTCATCGACGCGGGGACAGGCGTCGTCCCCTTCGGCGCCCGGCTGCTCGGGTCCCCCGAGGCTCCGCGCCGGGTGGATTGGGTCTTCACCCATTTCCATCTCGACCACGTCGTCGGCCTCCCCGCCTTCGCGCCGCTTTATCGCGAGGAATTTCGGGTGAGCGTTTATCTCCCCGCTGAGCGGATGGAGGACGGAAGGCGGGCGCTGGAGAGAATCGCTTCACCGCCGTACTATCCCGTCGGCTGGGACCGCATGGAGGCGCGGATCACCTTTCACCCATTGCCGGAACGACTCGAGATCGAAGACGTGGCGATCACCCACGCGCCTCTCCGGCATCCGGGCGGAGCCCTCGCCTATCGCTTGGACGGGCCGGTGGGGAGCGCCGTCCTCGCCACCGACACCGAGCATCCGGAATCGGGGATCGACGAGGGGCTTCTGGCGCTCTGTTCCGGCGCGGGCGTGATCCTGTATGATGCGCAGTACGACGCCTTCGAGTATGAAGCCCACCGAGGCTGGGGGCACAGCACGTGGGAAGCGGGGGCGCGCCTCGCCGAGGGGGCGGGCGCGCGGCGGCTCGTTCTGGTCCATCACAATCCGGAAAGGGAAGACGGCGGCATGGACCGGCTCGTTCAGGAGGCGCGCCGGCGGTTCGCCGGGGCGGAGGCGGCGCGGGAGGGGATGACGATCCCCGTCGCTCGATCGTAATAAGGAGGGATCGGATTGGACACGCAGGTCGCGGATGCATTGACCCAAGCGGTGCCTACATGGACGCAGGCGCTCCGGTTTCTGGCGATTTTGTCGCTCGCCGGCGCGCTCCACGTCGGCGCGCGATACGGATTTCGACGGCGGCCCCTGCATGCCCTCCTTCTCCGCGTCTCCTTCCCGGCGTCGGTCCTCCTTCTCACGCTGGTCGCCACGCTGCTCCGGAGCCCCTGGGGTTTCCGCGAAGGGGCGGTCTTCTCGGACCGCGTCCTCGCCTGGAACATCTTCTGGATCGTCTTTTGCCTCGTTCGACTGTTGGACGGCGTCATCTATCATGTCCATCAGAGAAACCGGGAAATCCCCTTTCCCGTGCCGACCCTTCTCCGGCGGATCCTCCTCGGCGTTCTCTACCTGGTCGCCGCGCTCGCGGTTCTCCGAACCATTTTGGGTGTGAATATCACTCCCCTGCTCGCCACGTCGGCGATTCTCTCCATGGTGATCGGCCTCGCGCTGCAGGGAGTGCTCGGCAATCTCCTCGCCGGCATCTCGCTGAACCTGGTGCGCACCGTGGAGACGGGAAACCTGATCGGGATCGGCGACAAGGAAGGGAAGGTGGTGCGCACCAACTGGCGGGAGACGGTGATCCGCACGCGGGACGACGACTACGTGTGTATCCCGAACAGCGTGCTCGCCTCGGAGACGATCGTCAACTACAGCAAGCCGGACCAGCTCCACCGCCACAATATCGAAGTGGGGGCGAGCTATTCCGACGCGCCGGCGGATGTCATCGCAGCGCTGGAAGAGGCGGCCCGGGAGGCGTCTCTCACGGCCGACACGCCGCCGCCGGTCGCGTATGTCGTTGATTATCTCGACTTCGGGATCAACTACCGGCTTTATTTTTGGTCGCGCAACTACTGGCGGAAGAACCCGATCCGCGGTGAAGTCGCTCGACTGATCTGGTACAAGTTCAAGCGTCGCGGCATCGAGATCCCTTTCCCCATGAGCGATCAGCTACTGAACGATTTCATGGCGGTGGTTTACAACCAGCGCCGCCTCCCGCCGCCGGAGGAGTCGACGGAGGAGGCGGCGCGGGTCCTCGCTTCGAGCGCCTTCCTCTCCCGCCCGCCCGCCGTGGAGGGCGGCACGCCGGAGAGGCTCCTGCCGGAAGAAGCGATCGGGGAATTCGCCCGAGGCTGCCGCGCCGTCCGCTACACCAAGGGGGAGGTCCTCTTTCGACAGGGGGACGCGGGCGAGGCGTGTTACGTCGTCGCCCGCGGCGCCGTGGACGGCTTCATCGATTACCGTGAGGGGGGCGAGGAACACCGTTTCGCCTTCCGTACCGGGCCGGGGGAGATTATCGGTGAGATGTCCCTCTTCACCGGCATGCCTCGGACCGCCACCGGTCTCTTCAAGGAGGAGGCGGAGCTGATCGAGATTCCGAGGGAGGCTTTCGCGAAGCTCCTCGCGCGGCACGAGGAGGTGGCCGCCGAGATCGCCCGTCTCGTCGCCGCGCGCAACGAGCAGAACCGCGCCTTCCTCGAGAAGATCGCCTCCCTTTCGAAGGAGGATCTGGAGGTGGGGTGCGACGAAGGACGGATCATCGCCCGCCTGAGGAACCTCGCCGCCTGGGGGCGGAAGCTGATGAAAGGATGACGGGAAGGGGGGAGGTGGATCGCACCGGTCCGTTTCCCGTCGATCCGTTCATTTTTGATCGGTCTCACTACCAACCGTTCCGGTGGACGCGCTCCGGCTCGTAGCGGTCGGCGCGCGTTTTCGTCTCCGCCCGATAGCCCAGGCAGACCAGGGCGTGCGGCTCGATCCCTTCGGGGAGCGCGAAGACCCGCCGGAAATTTTCCATCCTCTCCCGGTTCGGCCAGACGCCGCACCAGACCGCGCCGAGGCCGGAGGCGTGGGCGGCGAGGAGAAGGTTCTGCGTCGCCGCCGCGCAGTCCTGAGGCCAGTTGCCCGGGTACTTCTCGCGGCCGGGTTCCGCGCAGACCAGCACCGCGGCCGGGGCGCGGGCGGCCATCTTCGCGTGGGGGTGTATTTCCGGGATCGCGTCCAACAGCTTCCGGTCCGTGAGAGTCAGGAACGCCCAGGGGCGAGCGTTCCCCGCGCTCGGCGCGGCCATCGCCGCCCGGAGCAGCGCTTCCATCGTCTCCTCCGACACCGGTCGCTCCTCGTACTCGCGGATGCTCCTTCGATCGTGAATCGCCTCGAAAAGGTCCAAGGGGCTCCTCCTTAGGGGTAAGAGTCACTTTGTTGTAAAGCTGGAACGAGCACGCCGGGAAAACCCGCTGCAGGAGACGTGTCGGTCCCAGGTAATATTCCGGAAACGAATCAGGAGATGAAGTAGGTTTCGTCCTGGAGTTCTACTTCCCTCCCGCACTGGTTCGCGCGATTGTACTCGTTGGCTATGAAACGATCGGTCATTCCGGTTACGTGCTCAATAATTCGGCGAACAAGAGCATAACGGTTGCTCGTTCGCCATTTTTCCTCAATGTAACCTTCCATTTCGGCTGTGGGATCTTCAAGAAGCGACATGAGTACGTCTTGAGGGATCGTGTCGGTTTCCCGTTCTACCGTCGATTTGTCGATGTAGCGTTTCACGATAGGATGAACGTTCGGCATTTCCTGATAGGCTCGAAGTCTCGACCAGACGCGGTCATGCATGGTCCGAGGATTCTCAAGATACATATTCAGCAGATATCGTATAACCTTTTCTCCCATGTGATTCATCCGGGCGACACGGGAACTCGAATGGATCCGCTTCTTGATCAAACCTTTTAACTCTCTGTCGAGCATGTGGACATGATCGTGTAAATCGATCAGACGCTCCACATCCGGATATCGGACTCGACTCGAGTAGAAGGGGCATTGATCCGTGTTCTTGTCGCAGACCTGGGCATGACCTCGACCGATTTTGCAGGGGGGCTCGTCGATGCCCGGGCAGAGATCGCGGTAGCCCGTAAAACAGATCTTAACGTTCTGCAGGGGAATCGGGGGGACTTGTTGCCCGGCGCTCCCCATGTCGAATTCGACCCATTCCGTCTCTTGAGGAGACGACGACTTATTAAGCCAGCAGATCCGCTCCGGCTTGGAATAAAGACGTTCCTCGACGGAGCCGTCGACAAGCGCCCTTCCATTGCTTTCCAGAATGATCGGATAGTAACGGCGAATAAAGTTCGTCATCTGTTTTTCCGTTTGGAAACGAAAGCAGAAACGCCGTTCTTTATCCCGGTCTTTGTTATACGGCTCGAAAGTAGCATCGTGGTGAGTGATCCCGTCGACGATCACGAACACCATGTAATAGAAGTGGTTTGCTTCGTCTTCCGGAGAAAGCGTCTCCGGTACGTGTTGATTCTTCTCTACTCGGTACGTGTCGTAGTGGAGGCGAAAGCTCGGATCGAGAAGGGAGTGGATATTCCAAAAAGAGTGCTCGATGGCGTTCGCGAGCATGACACCCCTTAGAAAAGCGATGATGTGGTATGAAGGAGGATACTCCGTGCCCGTCGTTCGGTGGGTGCTTCCTCCTTCATCGCCGATAATTCGAAGGAGGAGTTTTAAGTATTTCAGGACTCGGCTGCGTGCCCAGCGTTGATCTTCCTCGCTCATTTGCCAAGTCAGGTATTCTTCGTCCCTCCACATATGAAGCAGGAAAGCGACCATGGCGGCCTTGAGAAAGAGTCCCCTGTATTTCGCATCGTCCATCAGCTTTCTATTTATTTCGTCGATTCTCTCCTGGCGTATTTTCTCTTCGTTTTGATCCTCACGCTTCGGTTCCGCACCTTCCGACGGGTTCCCCTCCGCTCCAGGTTTCCTTTTGTACGTGTACATATACTTGCCGATGGAGTCTTTCTCCTCGCCGTGGTATTCCACCATTGTCACGATCTGGTCCAAGAAAAGCCTGGAGACCTTCGTGTGAAGAGTACGGTGTATGAGATGATCCCCCCGGCCGAGTGGATCTTCGTGGATCAGAGAGGTTTGATCCGGCTGGGTTTTCGGTGCGGATCGCCTACGGTCAATGATCGTTGGCTCCAGTTTATCCAAAAACCCCTTTAAGAGGCGACGAATGTGCTCCTTCTTCAGTATTCCCGAGCGGAAGCCGTCTTCAAGATCGTGGATCCTCTGGGCGAGCCTGTCTGCGATGCATACGACCTGGGCTTCCAGGGAGCCGGGGAAAAACAGATTCTTCTCTCGGTGGTTTCGAGCTAATTTTCGAATTGCTGTTTCAAAGGACTTGTCGAAAACCGCATTTTCATGGGCGGGCCCTCGATAACCGTTTCGGGAATGAACAAGGAGGCCCTCGCGGACCCCCGTTGTAAGATTCAACCCCTGCCCGAAGCCCTCTCGAAACATCCGATCATCCCAATCATAGCCGGGCTCAAGGTGCTCGACAATTTCGACGGATTGGCGATTGTGACAAAAATAGTATCCGTGACGATACGCATCGCCGAGAGAACGGATCCAATCGTTAATCGCCTTTTCCGCCACGTGGCCATAAGGAGCGTGACCGAGATCATGGCCGAGAGCGATTGCCTCAACCAGATGCTCATTCAAACGCAAACCGCGGGCGATATGGCGGGCCGTTTCCGCGACTTCAATAGAGTGAGTGAGTCGGGTACGATAGTTGTCGCCTTCATGGGTTACAAAAACCTGGGTTTTGTATTCCATTCGCCGGAAAGCCTGGCTTTTGGCGACACGATCCTTGTCGATTTCGAAAGCCGTTCGGTACCGGCTGCGCGTGCCATGACGGTCCAGTGCATACTCGACGGTGTCTCGGATGTTACGATTGGTGTACCAGGGGTGATCGCTGTGCACCGCGTATGGGGCCAAGTTTTTCTTTTCCCATTTTAGCCAGAACTGACTGTACACGCACATGTTAGCCACCTCGACCCTGTTGTCATGGTGATGAAATCGGGTCAAAAGACCGCGCAGCGGGACAGTGGACGGCGGAACGGGAAGTGATTCTTTTGATAGTGCGACCGCGCGCGTATCCCAGCTAAGAAAAGAACATGAATAGGATACACGCCAAGCACATTCCGGTCAAGAGAGGATAAAGGTCGAGTCGTGCGCGCCGGAAAACCGGCTCTGGCGATTTGCGGCGAAAACCTTGCGTCGCTCCGTTGCGCGAACCGGCGCGCCGCGGTATGATGGCCGGGATTTCCATCCCCTCCCCGGACGGACCGTTTCCACGAAGGATCGAGAGGACCCGAGGAACCGATGAACGGAAACAACCACGTGCTCGCCGGGGACCGGCTCGGCCGGCTGCTCTTCCGGCTCTCCACTCCCGCCGTGATCGGCATGCTCGTGATGGGTCTCTACAACATGGTGGACACCGTTTTCGTCGGCCGCGGCGTGGGAACCCTCGGCATCGCCGGGATCATCGTCGTCTTCCCGATTCAGGTCTTCACCATGGCGATCGGCCAGATGCTCGGGATCGGCGCCGCGTCGATCATCTCGCGGGCGATCGGGGCCGGGGACCTTGCGCGGGCGGAAACCGCCTTCGCCAACATGCTTCTCGTGACGGCGCTCTTCTCGGCGGCGCTCACCGTGGCCGGCTACGCCTTTTTGGAACCGCTTCTCCGCGCCTTCGGAGCGAGTGACGCGATTCTTCCCTACGCCCGGGACTACATGTGGGTTCTTCTCATCGGCACGCTCCCCCACACGTTCGCCATGGCGGGAAACAACGTGATCCGCGCCGAGGGGAGCGCCCGAACCGCCATGATGACCATGCTGGTCGGCGCGGCGCTGAACATCATCCTCGATCCGATCCTGATCTTCGGTTTCGGCTGGGGAATTCGCGGCGCGGCTTGGGCGACGACGATTTCCAAGTTCGTGTCCATGGGGTGGATGGCCGCCTACTTCCTCTCGGCGAGGACCGGCTTGAAGCCGGGAGCGCGGCGTTACCGGCCGGACTGGCCGGTGCTCCGGGAGACATTCGCCCTCGGTTCCTCCGCCTTCGCCCGCTCCGTCTCGGGGAGCGTGCTCGCGGTGGCGTTGAACCGGACCCTCGGTTCGGTCGGCGGTGATCTCTACGTGGCGGTATGGGGGGTTGTGGGGCGGCTCGTGATGTTCACGCTAACGCCGCTCATCGGAATCGCCCAGGGGTTGCAGCCGATCGCCGGGTTCAATTTCGGCGCCGGCCGGCTCGACAAGACCGATCGGGTGGTGCGGATCGCCCTCGCCGCGGCCACCGTCTTCGCGACCGGGGCGTTCCTCGTGCTTCTTCTTCTTCCGCGCCCGATTCTTTCGATTTTCACACGGGACGCCGCGCTGATCGACGAGGGGGTGCGCGCACTCCGCTGGATCATACTCGCCCTCCCGTTGGTGGGTTTGCAGATCGTCGGCTCGACCGTCTTTCTCGCCGTCGGCCGGGCGCTGCCGGCGCTCTTTTTGACCCTGTCGCGGCAGGTGATCTTCCTTCTTCCGCTGGTGCTCGTTCTCCCGCTCTTTTGGAGCGTGCGCGGCGTTTGGATCGCCTTCCCCGTCGCCGACACTCTGGCGACGGTGGTCACGCTCGCCTTCCTTCTCCCCCAGCTACGCGCCTTCCGCGCGCGCGCGGCGGGGGCGGCCTAGAGATACCCGGAGTCGGATTCTCCTTCCACAACCGCTACGAGAGGGTGAAGGAAGGGAGTGGGAGAAACGGAAGCCCCGCTATTCCGGATACTCCTCGAACAGCCGTCCCCAGGGGCTCTCTTTCTTCCATCGCTCCACCACCTTCCGCCCCTTGAGGGGATACCAGAAATGGTCGTGGTAGTACTCGCTGGCGAAGACGAAGATGTTCACCAGAGGCGTGCGGAAGAAGAGCTTCTGGAAAACTTTCAGCGGGGAACGCCAGAGGAGCATCCCCGTGCCGGTGCCGAGGTTGACGCCCACCTTGAAGTTCCAGCGCTCGGCGGCTACGTCCTCGTCGCCGACGATCTCGATCTCCCGCGGGTCCCCTTGGCCGAGACCTCTCTCGGTGGCGTGGGCGATGTATTGCATCGACATCGGATCGAAGCCCATCATCCGCGCCGCCACGGCGTCGATCGCCACCTGGTCCGCCGAGGCGAGGATCACGTCCTTCCGATGGGGGATGAGGGTGCGCGGACCGGGCCCGCTCCCGGCGGTGGTGCCGTCCATGGTGCAGAAGATTCCCGTGTGAATCTCCTTCTGAATCGCCAGCAGGTCGACGATGGTGTCGTGGATCCATGTATGGGTGTAGTGACGATTCACGTTCAGAAGGCCGCCGAAAGCGTTTTTCAAGGCGCCGGTGGTCACCGTGTAACTGTGGGTCTTCACGGTGGGGAGGTGGACGATGTTCTTGCCGAAGA
Source organism: Candidatus Eisenbacteria bacterium (assembly GCA_016930695.1). Lineage (NCBI taxonomy): Bacteria > Candidatus Eiseniibacteriota > Candidatus Eiseniibacteriota bacterium. Next base: position 67,718 of record JAFGGD010000046.1, on the reverse strand, counting down.
AGTAGTCGGGCAGAAAAATCCCGTCGGGAAAGATCCTGTCGAGCACCGCCATCTTCGCCTTCGGCTTGTACTCGACCCAGGTCATGTCTTCGGGTTTGAAGTTGTACTTCTTGGGGATCCCGTATTTCTCCAGAACCGGACCGAACTTGTTGTAGCGGTCGCCCAGATCGGCGATGGTGACCACCGTTTTGTTGTGCACGTCCACCAGATCCTCGAAGCCGGCGTCCTTCAGCCCGAGGATCGTCCCCTCGAGTTGCCAAGGCGTCGTGTTGGAGCCGGGGAAGAGCAGGTGCCAACTGATGTTGTCCTTGAGAATGGTGGTCGCCGACTGGTCCATCGCCCCGCGGATCCCCGCCAGGTCGCAAAGCCGACGGTAATCGTCCAAAACCGTCTCCGGCTTCGTCCGGATGACGGCGACTCGTGATTTGGTCATCGTCGTTTCCTTGGTTCGGGTCTCGGCACGGGCGTCTCTTCTCCGCCGCCCCGCCGGGACCTCCGTTCGTCGTCGCGCTTTTCTCAGTATACTACGGCGCCCCGTCCGCCGACAGAAGGGAGCGCTTCCCCCCGGGCCCCGATTCCGCGGGAAAGGCGTTCGCTGAGTGGACAGGGAGCCCCATTCCTGATCATCTTCGGTTCGATCCGAGGGCCGGTTTCTCCCCGTCCTTGGGAGAAAACAGTTGGAATGGTTGATGTAAATCCTTTATAATCAGGCTGTTCATTGGAGTAGGCGTCCGGGATCTCCCCATCCGTTTCTTTCTGGACCGCCCCTTGCCGTAGACCGACGCAGACTCGCCGCGGAAACCCCGCCGGCGGTGGAGACCGCCGGCGAGAGGAGGTTGTTTATGTTCGCGTGCCTCATCGCCCTCGTTCTCTGTTGTCTCGTGCTTCCCCCGGCCGTGACCGCGGCAGGGGCGGAGGCGATCATCGCCGATCATGTCGCGGTCTCCCGGTTCGAGGAGATCCCGGAGGCGGTGATCGAAAGCGTGTCCACGCAGTACACGGTTTTCTACGGGCACACCTCGCACGGGAGCCAGATCGTCACCGGCCTGAACCAGCTCTACGCGGAAAACACACTCTACCAGAAGCCTTTGTTCCACGAGATCAGCGACGATCTCGGCCACAACGGCGATACCTCTTGGGTCGCGCCGACCCGGACCTGGCTGGACGCTCACCCCGAGTACAACGTGGCGATGTGGTCCTGGTGCGGCGGCTGCTCGGACAACACCGAGGCGGGAATCGATATCTACCTAAACGCGATGGAGGGATTGGAGGCGGAGTATCCGAACGTCCTCTTCATCTACATGACGGGGCATCTGGACGGAACCGGCGTGGAGGGCAATCTCTACGCCCGGAACAACCAGATCCGCGCCTACTGCCAGGCCCACGACAAGATCCTCTTCGACTTCGCCGATATCGAAAGCTGGGACCCGGACGGGAACTACTACCCGGACGAATCGGACTATTGCAACTGGTGCACCTCCTGGTGCGGGAATCACGAGTGCCCATCCTGCGCGTGCGCCCATTCCCAGTGTTTCAATTGTTACTTGAAGGGTAAGGGGTTTTGGGCGATGATGGCCGAGGTGTGGGGCTGGGATCCCGCGACGTCCGTCGCCGGAGAAACATCCGCCCCCGCTCCTTTCCGGCTGGAACCCAACCGACCCAATCCCTTCAATCCCTCGACGGAAATCTCGTTCGTCCTCGTCGAGCCGTCACGCGCGAGGATCGACGTGTTCGACGCCTCCGGGCGACTCGTCGCGACGCCGCTCGACCGGGATCTTCCCGCAGGCGGACAGTCCATCCTCTGGAAGGGCGAGGACCGCTCCGGACGATCCCTCCCCGCGGGCGTTTACTTCTACCGGCTTCGCGCCGGCGGCTTCGAGCGCGTCCGCAAGATGACCCTGATCAAGTAATCTTTTCTCTCGGGGGCGCCCGCCGGCCGGGCGCCCCGCCTATTCTCCATAGAAACAACCAGTTCCGGCGACTAGCCGTTTCCTTTCTCCACCGCCCACCCAAAGAAAAAATACAACTGTTCTTGATGTAAACCGATGCGCCCCACCGGCCGATGATTAGAGCGACGTGAGGGCGGTTCGCCGTGCGTCTCCTGAATGCATCATGGCTCTGCATGGAAGAAGAAGAGACGAGACCGGAGCGACCGATCTTCGAACCGGAGAGCGGAGACCATGATCATCTCGCAGTTGGCGAAACCCGCACTGAAAGATTTCGTCCTGAAGATTCACGCCGACTGGCGTTTCGCCTCCCGGTTCTTTCGTAATCTCCGGTTAGCCGGTTGGGGAGAGGCGGAAGGCGGCGCCTCCGGGGAAAAGGGCGCGCCGGTTCCTCCTGATTGCAACGGGGATCTGCTGCTTTATCGATACATCGCCTCTCTGCGGAACCGGAGCGAATGCGACCGCTCGTTTCTCGCGATCACCCTGAACGACCGACTCGATCCCGCCACCATCTGGAGCGACGGTTTTCCCGATTCCGAAGCGGCCGCGGGTTGGGCGGAGGAGAACTGGGCGTTCCTCTCCCGTGCCATCGCCGAGGGCGGCGCCGTTTCCGCCCACCTCCCCGCCTCCGAATCGCCGGAAGGCGCCGGGGCGCCCGTTCTGGCGATCCCCGTTTCGGCCGGGCAAAGCACGATCGGTGTCGTGGCGATCCGCGGCGCTCCCGGAACCGACTTCGATCCGAGGGCGACGAGGGTTCTCAAGTCGGGCGCCTTCCTTCTCGGTCAGACCGTTCTGGAGGTTGTGGGAGAGGACCAAACCAACAACGTCCTTTACGCCATGATTCAGTCCCTCGCCGCCGCCCTGGACGCCCGGGACGCCTACACCCGGGGACACGCGGACCGGGTCGCCATGTACTCCATGGTCCTCGCCAACGAGCTGGGCGTGGAATCGGACGCGGACGATCCCGGCGGTTTTCGGGACAAGCTCCGTCTGTCGGCGCTCTTCCACGATATCGGCAAGGTCGGCGTTCGCGACTGCATTCTCTATAAGCCGGAGAGCCTGAGCGACGAGGAGTACGACATCATCAAGCGCCATCCCATCGTGGGGGAGGAGATTCTGAAGAGTTCGGGGATCCTCGACCACGTCATTCCCGGCGTTCTATACCACCACGAAAGGATCGACGGAACCGGCTACCCGATCGGGCTCATGGGGGACGAGATTCCTCTGGTGGCCCGGATCATCGGTCTTGTCGACACCTTTGACGCCATGACCACGGACAGGGCCTTCCGCGCCGGTATGCCCCACGAAGAGGCGATTCGGCGGATCGTGGAGGACGAGAAGCGCGGCCTCTTCCCCAAGGACCTCGTGGAGGCGCTGGTGCGCGCCCAGGAAAAGGGACTGCTCGCGCACGTGCGCGTCGGCTTCGTCGCGCCCGGCTATTCCATGGATGATGAGGGCTCTCTCATCGAAAGCACCCATTCGGGAATCGGCGATCGGATCCCGGTCATGCCGGCGGCGGTCGCCAAACTGAACGCGATGGTGCGCGATCCGGAATGCGACGTGAGCCGCCTCGCCGAGGTGATTCAAACCGACGAGGGGTTGGTGGCGCGCATCCTCAAGTACGCCAACTCCGCTTTTTACGGGCTCCCCGGCCGGATCGGGACGATCCAACTGGCGGTCACCATTCTCGGCTTGGTCACGCTCCGCAATCTGGTGATCGTCGCCGCCCTCGCCGAGTTGGCCCGCAAGCTGACGGACGAACCGCGGGACGCGCATCATCTCTGGAACCACGGGATCGACGTGGGGGTCTGGTGCCGTTCGCTCTCGCGCCGCACCCAAGGGGTCGATCCGGAAGAGGCGTTCACCGCCGGGTTGCTGCACGATATCGGCAAGAACCTCATCCTCCGGGAACTTCCGGAGGACCGGCTGAAGCTGAAGGAGTGGCTCCTCGGAGAAGACGAGGCCCGCAGCCTCGAGAGGGACAGCATCGGTTTCGACCACGCCCAGGTGGGTGGATGGGCGGCGGGGCGCTGGAAGTTCCCCGAGTCGCTGGTGGAAGCGGTTCGCTGGCATCACGAGCCCACCGGCTCGCCGACCGCCGATCCGGAGCTGGAGCGCCTCATCTGGGTCGTCCATACGGCGGACATCCTCGCGCGGGCCGAGTCGTTCGAACCTCCCGTCCTCTTCGACGCGCTCGTGCGGAAAGCGAACCCGACGGTGCGCCGCGAGCTGGAACCGATCAAAGACGAAAGCTCCTTGGAGGAGATCGCCGGTGAGGTCTCGGAGGACCTGGAGATGGCGCGTACCCTCTTCGCCGGCGAAGTCCGCGTCGGCGTCTGAGCCCGATCCTCCCCTTTCCCCGTTCTCACGGAAATATCCGGAAAAAGAATCTCGCGCGGAGCCGTGGAGGGAAGAAGAACTCTTCGTGGTTCGGGGATCTTCCTTCGCCGCCGCTTCAAAAGACAGCTTCGCCGTTTTCAACGAAACCGCGTCAATCCGGCTCAACTTTTCTCCTTCCCGGACGATACGCGGGGTGTAGGCGAATCGAACGCTCCGGGCCGGTGTGCCCGATTCGGGAGCCGCCGGCGAGCGGCGCGGGAGGAACTCATGGCCGGTATCGCGGTGATCACCGTCAACGACAGGTGCTGCATGGGCGCGCGGCAGCTCTCGTCGCTCGTGAAGGACAGGCACGCTTTTCATCTGATTTGCTACGGCGAGTACGACCACTCCCGGTTCGGCTACACGGCGGAGCCGGGACACGCCGCCGACGAACGGCTCCTACTGGACCTCATCGCGAGGCTGCGCCCCGATCTGATCGGCTTCTCCTACCGTTCCGTGCAGGGGGAGTTGGTGATGCACCTGGCCGGTCTGCTCCGTGAGCGGTTCGACATCCCTATTCTGATGGGGGGAATCGGCGCCACATCCGATCCCGAGGAGGCGATGGAACGCGCCGAGGCGGTTTGCATCGGCGAGGCGGACTTCGTGCTTCCCCGGCTGCTCGACCTGATGGACGAGCGCGGCTCCCTCGCGGCGGCGGCGCCGGACGTGCCGAACCTGTGGCACCGATCCGGCGGGGAGATCGTCCGGAACCCTTTGGAGAGGTTGGTGACCAAGGAGGAGCTTTCCGATCTCCCCTATATCGACTACGCGCCGGACAACAAATACTCCATCGTGCGGGGCGAGCTGAAGGAGAACGACGGGCGCTACGACAACGACGTGGGCGCCTATCCGATGCTCACCTCCCGTGGTTGCCCTTTCGCCTGCACGTACTGCCACAACTCGAACGTGCACGACCTGTACCGGGGCCAGCGCTATTGCCGCCAGAGGAGCGTGGAGAGCGTGATCGGCGAGATGGAACGCGCGAAGGCGGTCCCCGGCACGACGATGATCTCCATTTACGACGACCTCTTCAATTTCAACCGGGAGTGGACTCTCGAGTTCGCCCGGCAATACAAAGAGAAGATCGGTCTCCCGTTCTGGTGCTACACCTACCCGAGCCGCGTGTTGAAGGACGTGATGGAGGCGCTGGTCGACGCGGGCCTGAACAACACCGCCATGGGCGTGCAGTCCGGCAGCGAGCGCACGCTCTTCGAGGTGTTCAACCGGAAGACACCTCGGGCGAAGATCCTCGAGGCGGCTTCGGTGCTCAAGGGACTCAAGTGCCGCGTCCAGATCGATCTCATCACGGCCAATAATTTCGAGACCGACGACGACCGGCGCGAGACCCTCGACCTGATGCTTCGCATGGAGAAGAACACCAGATTCAACGGGCCCGATCGCGCCTGGTACTACTGCCAGAGCCGTCTCACCTACTTCCCCCACTCCACGATCACGCACATGGCGGTGGAGAGGGGACTCACGGACCCCTTCGATCCGGACTACGCCTCTTTCTGGGAGATGCTGAACGAACTCGCCTTCTACGATCCGATCCCGCGGTCGGCGGTGATGGCGCTCTCCTACCGGTACGAGGCGTATCGGGCCTCGGCGAAGGACTTCCGAACCGAGACCGGCGCGCTCTGGATCATGAAAAACGTGCTGCACAAACCGATAAGGGAACTCTCCGCGCTTTTCGACGGCGACGAAAACGCCCTTCGGGAGAAGGCGGGCGGTTGGGTCCCGTCGCCGGAGGAAGTGAACCTGGACGAGATCCGGACCCTTCTGGACGGGGCGCTCGCCGCGAGCGGCGAGGGAGACCCGGAGAAGCGGGGCGAACGGATCATGCTCGCCCGGAACCTACTCGGCCGCCTGACGCCGGAGGTGCGGTCCCTCCGCCTGAAGGAGGAACTGATCGAGCGGTCCGATCTGGTGCTTCGACTCGCCGACGACATCGGCAGGCGATCGGAGGAGAGGATCAAGCTGTGGCGCGAGGTGGAGCAGCGCGGCAAGTGGGCGCTCGACCTGGACCGGACGGTGAAGGAGCGGGACCGGAGCGTCGAGGAGCTGCAAAAAGAGCTGAAAGCGCGCGGCGAGTGGGCGCTTGGTCTCGACCGAGCGTTGAAGGAGCGGGACCGGATTATCGCGAGCCTGCGCGCCGAACTACGCCGCGTGGGGAACGGATCCTCGCTCTCCGCCGAGGAGTCCCCGGGGATCCACACCGCGTCGTCGCCGGAGGAGCGGGTTCGCTGGGAAACGGAGTTGTTCGGGCTCGTGCGGGAGCGTGAACGGATGATCCGCACCCTCCGCGAGGGGCCGCCTCCCGGCGAGACGTCGGAAGGTCTGCAGGCGCGCATTCGGGAGAGGGAGAGCCGTATCGTCGAACTGAACGCACGCCTGGAGGCGCTCCCGGTGATCTGACCGTGGAGCGAAAAACCGGGGACGGATGCCGAATCGTTCCCGGGATTGTGGAGAGAGAAGAGAGGCCCGGCCAGCGCCGGGCCTTTCGCATTGCTTTCGATCGGCGAGGAATTTATCGGTAAGAACGCCGGCGAGGAATGGTTAGGCCGGTCGAAGAGCGGGGCTCGTCGCCGCGGCGACGGGATCGGGGACGAGACCGACCCGTGAGACCGAGACCCCCAGCTCCCGCAGGTCGGGTGGGGAGTGAAAGGAGTGGTCCAGGCGGAGGCGTACGCGGAGCAGTCGCTCTCCGCGGAGGTTTTCCGGTAGCTCGAAAGCGACGGTGAACCCGGATTCCTCGACGAACGTCTCGCCGATCGTCTCGCCGTTTACGCTCACGTCGATCCGGAGTTTCCCATCGGGGTGCCGATCCGGGAAGGCGTATCCGGCGATCTCCAGACGGCCGAGGTTCGCGCCGCCGCGGAGCCAGGTCGTCGATTCCCGGCCCATCCACCGGAAGCCTCCCCCCGATTCAGAGCCCTCCCGGTCGTACCAACCGTCGCCGATCTGCAGGTTTTGCCCGTCCGTATCAAAGTCGAGCGCCGACAAAATCCGCTCCGGCCGTTCCCGCAGTGCCGTATCCAGCACCCGCTCCTTGGTAAGTCCCCACTCGCGCCAGAGGTCCTCCTGCTCCGGTCGAAGAAGAATGCACCGGTCCCGGTGCTCCTCCAGCATGGCGCGGAACTCCCTCTCCGGGATTCCGCCCATGTAGATCTCCCGGTCCCGGATCCGGTTCCAGTTCATCGTCTCCGAAACGAGCCCGGCCCGCTTCGCCTCCTCCCAGACCGGCGTCCCCGGATAGGGAGTGAGGACCCCTTCCTGCCACCGCTTCAACCGGCCGTCGGCGAAGTTGCGCTCCAGCGCCTCGAAAGTGGTCCTGAGATCCTCTCGGGTCTCGACGGGCGAGGCGTGAATCATCTGCACGAAGGCGGTCAGCCCGTTCCGATGAAGCGTGTCGAGGGCGCGCTGGTTTTCTTCGGGGCTTACGGTCCCGCATTTGAGGTAGTCGAGCACTTTTTTCGAGAAGGATTCGGCGCCGAACATGACCGCCCAAAAACCCATCCGGTTCAGGGTCTCGCAAAGGCGGTCATCCACTAGATTCGCGCGCACCGTCCCGCTGAAGCGGATCGCTCCGGCGAGGCCGCGCTCCTCCAGCAGGGAGGCGATCTTCTCGAGCCGCCTGCGCGGCGTGATGAAGAGATCGTCGTGGAAGTGCAGTTCCCCGAGACCGAGATCTCGGTGAAGCGTTTCCACCTCGTCCGCCACCCGCTCGGCGGAGAAGTGCCGCATCGATCCCCAGAAGCTCGAGCTGGCGCAGAAGACGCACCGGTAGGGGCAGCCGCGGGTGGTGGAGAGGAAGGCGCGTTCGCTCGGCCGCCCGATCCACATGAACTCCCTCTCCGGGATCGGCAGGTCGTCCAGGTTCGCGATGAGCGGGCGCGGCGGTGTGCGGACCAGGGAGGCGCCTGAGCGGAAGGCGATCCCCCGGACGCGCCGGAGGTCCTCCTCGGGGAAGCGGCGGCCGCGAAGGGCGAAGAGGCGGAGAAGCTCGTGGAGCGTCTCCTCTCCCTCGCCGAGCACGGCCACGTCCATGTGGGGCGAGAGATTCTCCGGAATCGCGGTGATGTGGACGCCGCCGACGAGGACCGGTACGCCCGCCTCGCGGCAGTCGCGCGCCATCTCCTTCGCCGACTCGTACTCTTCGGTGGAGGAGCTGATCCCGACGATGTCGACTTTTTCGGCGAGAAGATCCTCCACGGTGTAGCGATAAACCACCTCGCACTCCGGCATCTTCCCGCGCAGATAGGAGCGGAAGTGGCCGAAGGCGGCGGGGCTCTGCTCGTTGTAACGCTCCTCGGGCGGCGTCGAGTCGGCCATCAGGAGACCGAGACGAATCCCGCGCCGCGCCGCGGCTTTCCGCGGGGCGTCCTCCTCGGGACGCGTGCTCGTCCGGCCCGCGACGCCGCTCCCGATGTAATCGAATTCTTCCATCGCCTCGCCCGCCTGCCGTTCACATCCGCGGAGAAGGTCCTCATTGAGGCGGCCGCGGTGCAGCCCGATGCTCTCCGTGTTGATCGGGAACCGGAGCTTGCGGTGGTACGGCAGTTCCAACAGAGGGGGGCGCCGTTTCTCCGGGAGGAGCATCTCCTCTTCGTACTCCACGCCCAGGACGGCGCAGATTCCGCGGAAGACGCGCTCCGGTTCGCGCGCCATGTCCTCATAGCGGACGAACGCGTACCGATCCGGCATCGATTCGCCCATGCGGCGAAGGTAGAGGTTGTTCTCCGACCACATCCGCGGGAAGTAGCTGTCGAGACCGGCCGCCCAGCCCTGTCGAAGCAGCGACTCCATGACGTCCCGGATATCTCTTACGATGTGAATGATCCGGCACGGATTCGAGAAAGCGCCGTTCACATCGAGACGATGCACGCTCTGGAGATCGTCCGGCGATTTGTCCCCCGCCGACGTCTTCCCCGCCTTCCGGGCCGTCTCGGCGTAGAGGGCGTTTAGAATCGCCGGCAGGGAATACTCGCATCCCCGCACGACGCGTTCGATCTCGTCCGGTGAGAGATGCTCGGCGAGGCTCCACCCGGCGCGGTACAGCTTTGTGCTCGGGATGAGCCGGGAGACGAGATCCCGCCCAATCTCCGGATCGACGACCCTTTCCAATAGGAAGGCGAGGGGAACGATGAAATCGGATTCGTGGGGAACGGCTAAACGGCTGTGGGCGTTCAGCGTCTGCGCCAGAAGAGTGGTCCCCGATCGGGGCGAGCCGAAGACAAAGAACAACGCGAGATCCTCCGCGTTCGCATTTTCCGTTCACGGGTCCGCCCGGACCCTTCTTTCCTTTTTATCGGCCCGGCGGGCACGATTCTGAAAAACCGGACAAAAACGCGCTCTTTTTTACGCCCGGCTCGGCTCCGGAAGCCGCCCCTTCTCCGCACCGGCGCGTTCCGGAACGCCCGCCCCCGCGGAGACGGCGATGCCGCTGATCCGGACGGAGAGGCGCCTTCGGTCTTCGTTCAGGCCGAGGATGGCGGGAACGAAGGAGGCCGTGCTTACGAGGCGGACCGGTGCGTGGCGCGGCGTTTTCTCCCAATCGAGGCGGACGATGCGGCTTGTGCCGGGCCGGTCGAAACGAACCGTGCGCGGGGGAATGCCCGCGGTCTCGATCCGCACGTCGAAGGGGAAGGTGTCGTAATGCTCCGCCTCGCCGCAGGCGAGCGTGAACCGAAGATCCGAGGGGGCGTCGTCGCCGAGCACGTGGAGGATCGCTTCGCGGTCCATCCATCGCCAGCCCCCCTCGTCGGCATGGAAGCCGGCGCCGACAAGACAGCGTTTACTCTCGTCGTACCCCGCAGCGTCCTCGCCGCGAGCGGCTCCGGCGTCCTCGGCGCCGGAGAGGGCGAGACCGAGCGCCGCCGCGTCCGCGGGGAGAGGCGCTTCGGGGCACCCCTCGATCTCCCACAGCTTCGCCCACGCGGCGAAGCGGTAGAACGCCATCAGCCCGGTGACGGCGAGGCTGTGCGCCCCGTCCTTCTCCGGGTCATAGCGGAAGAGTATCTCCCTTCGCATCGCCTCGAGCATCGCCGCCGGCGACCAGGAGGCGCCCGCCTCGACGAGCGCGCGCGCCTCGTGGTCGGTATAGCGGTTCAACCTCTCCACGAAAGAGGAAAGATCGGGGTAGGCGTAGTGGTCGATCCGTGCCTCCGGAGGGAGCGGAAGAATCCTTTCGGGACCGATCGTCTCCGGAACCGCGTGGACCCGCGCCGGCCAGCGGACCGTCCCCCTCCTGAAGAGGCGGAGCTTGCGTTCCACGTCCGGTCCGAGGCCGCTCCCGGTGAACCAACGCCCGGCGATTCGGTTTCTTCTCGGGATTCGAAAGACGGTCGTGTCCCCCGCCCCGGCGATCACTCCGCGGAGCCCGGCCGCCAGCTCCGGCGTCGCCCTCTCGTCCGCGTCCAGAAGGAAGATCCAATCGCCGAGCGCCTTGTCGATGGCGAACTGTCGCGCCCCTTCCACCACGCCGGTTTTGGGGTGGGTGAAGACCCGGTCCGTGAAGCGTCGGGCGATCTCCACGGTACGGTCCTCGCTCTCCATGTCCACGACGACGATCTCGTCCACCGCTCCCGCGGCGCTCCGGAGGCACTCCTCCAGGTTCGCCTCCTCGTTCCGCGTGTTCACCACCAGCGAGAGGGATGGACGCTTCGCGGTGTTCGTCGCCGGGGCGGGATCGACGGGGAGAGGTTCCAGCGTCTTCCGGTTGACGAGGGATGGATCGAGCCAATCCAGGATCTCCTCCTCCGGCGGTGTCTCGAGACCGGCGAAGCGGCAGATCTCCTCGGTCACGGCGACCGGATCGGCCATGAGTTTTTCGAAGCGCACTTCCGACGCGGGGAAGGAGAGGTTTTCCCGGATCCGTCGGCCGAAGCGGCGCCACTGCTCGATGTAGGCGGTGACGTACTCCTCGTCCGCGTGTTGGTAGGGGGGACGGTCCGTGGTCCGGAAGACGCGGAGGAGGGAATGGATCTGTTCCCCGGTGTCACGCTCCAAAGAGAGGAGCCGCACGTCATAGCGGTCCCGCAGCCGGTGGAGGAAGGGAAGGGTGAGGAACCACTGCGACTTCACGGCGATCGGATCCGCGTCGCCGAAGATCTCCGCAAGGAGATCGGCGTAGCGCTCGGCGTATTCGGCGCCGATCGCGTCGGTCTGCGCGGGCGAGGGGGGGAGGGAGAGATGGGGATAGATCCCGGCCCACGCCTCGCGGAGAAGTTTCTCCTGCGCGGGCAGCTCGAAAAACCCCTTCGGATTCATCGGCGCCGATCCGGCGAGGAAGCGCACATCCCCCGGATGCGCCCCCGCCCTCTCCAGAAGCCCCATGAGCGCCGAAGACCCGACCCGGCCGAGAGGGTAGCCCACGACGACGATCTTTTTTCTACACAGCATCGGTCTTCTCCTCTCCTTCCGTTCCAGGGGCCGCGGCCGGGAGACTCGCCCGCGACGGACGATCTAATATGAAGAAGGCAAAGTGCGTGCCAGATGGGGCGCCCCGAAAACAACCCTGTAATCCCTTTGAAATAGGCGGATAGGGCCTGTTGGTCGCCGGCCGCCGACTTTCGCCCTCGGCCGATCCCGGAAAGGTTTTCCTCCCCGGAGGTCGTCCCTTTCTCCCCCGACGTGAGAAAGAGAGAGAACTCTTCGCCCTCCTTTCTAATAAATCTCAAGTATGGATCGATGCCGACCGATTCATGGAAAAATGCGTATGAAAGCGAAGGAATGTCCGGGGAGGGAAGGCCGCGCCTCCGTTCCACCCGACGCAAAAGGAGCCGATCGACCGTGAAGAGCCGGATCGAAAAACAAATCGCGTACCCACTCCTATCGAAACCCTCCCGTCTGGAAGGGCTGATGAGGAAGGCGAACTTCGGGGGGATCGCCCGTTGCCCGGTCTGCGGCGATCTCACCTTGATCCGGGACGTGGGGGAGAATCTGCGCGAGACATGCCGCTGCGTCCGTTGCGGCGCCGGCAACCGCCATCGCCAGATGGCGCTCGTCATCGTGGAGGCGATGCGCGCCATGAGCGGCGTCCCGATCCGAGCGCTCCGCGAAATGAAGCGGTTCGAAAACTTCACGATCTACAACACCGAGGCGGAAGGGCCGGTGCACGCGGAACTCTCCCGCATGTCCCGCTACCTCTGCAGCGAGTACTACGGCGATTCCTACAAAAGCGGCGACCGTGTGAACGGCGTGATGCACCAAGACCTGCAGGACATCTCCTTCGACGACGGGAGCATCGACATGGTCCTCTCCTCGGACGTGTTCGAGCACATCCCTCTTCCCTACCGCGCCCATGAAGAGGTCTTCCGCGTTCTGAGAAACGGAGGGCGGCACATCTTCACCGTCCCCTTCCTGCAGACCGAATGCCTCGACGACGACCGCGCCGTTCCGGACGACGACGGGAACATCGTCCATCTGAAGGAGCCCATGTATCACGGAGACCCGATCCGCTCCGAAGGGGCGCTGGTTTTCAAAATCTTCGGCCTGGAGATGCTGGTCCGCCTTCGCGAGATCGGTTTCCGCACCCGCCAGTACCGTCTCCGGAACGTCCGCTACGGCATTCTCGGGGACAATGCCATCGTCTTCGAAGCGGTCAAACCGTAGGTTTTACGATCTGCCGGAAGCACTTCCCCTCGCACGGGCCCGCGGAAAGAGCATACGGGGCCGAAGGGAACGCCGCCTCGATCTTCGCCTTCCTCCCTTTCTGCGAGGCACTTCTTCCCCTTTTCCCCTCTTTTCTTTCTTCCGGGTCATTTTTTTCCGGGGAACGGGCGGTCCCCGCGCATCCTCTTTCCCCTTTTTCCCGCCGAAGGGGAAAAACCGGGAAAAAGATTGCCGAAATGGGCATTTTTTTCTCAAGCCTTCCTCCCCTTTTCCCGAAATAGAGGAAAGAAGCGATTCATTTCCGCGCGATGTCCGACGCCGGGCCACCGGCGTGAAGCGGGCCGCCGGCCGGCGACCGGAAATCGGAGAAGAGGAAGATGCCCGACAACGATAAAGAAGAAAGAGTTTCCGCCCCCGCGCTCCGGGATCGGGAAGACCGTTTCGAAGCCGTGGAGACCGAGAGCGCGGAAGAGACCGTGTCGCTGATTCTGCCCGGCGCGCCGGACGATCCCTTCGGGGACTCTCTCGGCGTCTTCAGCCGGAGCGTCGACGCCCTGCAGTCGAGCTGCTCCCTGTTGGAGCGTCGCTGCGCCGAACTCAACTGGGCGCTCGAGGAATCGAACCGGAAGCTGAAGGAGAGTCTGGAGGAACGGGGGCGACTCGCCTCGCGTCTCGACGGGATTCTCCGCTGCCTCTCCGTCGGCGTGGTGGCCATCGATCCGTCCGGCCGGGTCATCGAGTACAACGCCGCCGCGGAGAGAATCACGGGCTATCCGCGGGAGAAAGTGATCGGCGCGGACTATCGGGAAGCGTTGGGCCGCGGCTTCGCGGAACGTCTCGGACTGCTCCACACGATGAAGAGCGGCGTCGCCGTCGACGGCGGCGAGCGGACCATGGTGACCGCCTCCGGCGAGGAGATCCCCGTCGCCTTCGGCGCCTCGCTGGTGCGCGCGCAGGACGGTTCGGTCGTCGGCGCCGTGGAAGCGTTCACCGATCTCCGCAAGGCGAAGCGAATGGAGGAGGAGCTTCTCCGGAGCCGCACACTCGCCGCCGTGGGCGAGGTCGCGGCGGAGACGGCGCGCCAGGTGCGGAATCCCCTCGCCGGGCTTTCCGGCTTCGCGGACATTCTCGCCCGGGATCTCGCCGCCGATCCGGATCGGATGCCGCTGGTCCGCAAGATCCAGCAGGGCGTTTCCGGCGTGGAGCGCGCGGTGGAGCGCCTTCTCGAGAGCACGCGGGAGACGCCGGTCCGGTTCGACCCGGTCGATCTGATCTCCCTGATCGAGGGGGAGCTGGACCGGTTCGAGACGGGAATCGGCGACGACGCGCGGATCGTCGTGGTGCGGCGTCTCTCACGGGACGGCGCGCCGGTGCGCGTGGACGCGCCCCGGATCGCCCGCGCCTTCCGCGCCCTCTTCGTGAACGCCTACGAGGCGATGCCCGGCGGCGGCGTTCTCACCGTGACCGCCGGCGCCGAGTCCGCACGCCCGGGCGGCGCTCAGAGGGTGCCGGGCGAGCGGGACGAGGAGAGCCCCGCCTCGTTCATCCGTGTAGCCGTCGCCGACACCGGCGCGGGGATGACCGCCGAGGAAGCGGAGAAAGCCTTCTCCCCCTTCTACAGCACGAAACCGAAGCGGATGGGTCTCGGTCTCACGACCGCCCGCCGGATCGTGACCGGTCACGGCGGCGAGGTCGACCTGACCAGCTCCCCGGACTCTGGGACCCGGGTGACCGTGAGGCTCCCCGTCATTCGCGGCGTCGCCGGGGCGAGGAGGGCGAAGTCGTGAACGTGGTGACCCGCACCGAAGCGGACACGAGGGCGCGCGCCTTGATCGTCGACGGCGAGGCGCTTCTGCGGGACTACCTGCGCGAGGTGCTCACCCGCCGCGGGTTCGCCGTGGACACCGCCGCCGACGGCGTCGAGGCGATGACCCGTCTCCGCGCGAACGGCTATCGCCTTCTCTTCGCCGATTCTCGCGCGGAAACCGCCGACGGCGTCAACCTGGTCCGGGCCGCCCGGGAGATCGCGCCGGACCTCCGCTCCGTGGTGATGGCCGCCTACGCGACGGTGGAGAACGCCGTCGAGTCGATGCGCCTCGGCGCCTGCGATTATCTGACCAAGCCGTTCCAGACCGACGAGGTGGAGAGGATCGTGGAGCGCGTGCTCGGTCCGGACTGTCTCCACGCGCAAACGCCCGGTCCGTCTTCGCCGGAGTGGGAGATGGAACGGGACATGGTCGGCGAGAGTCGCCAGATCCGCGAGATTTTCGCCCTGATCCGCCTCGCCGCCGGCACGGAAGCCACGGTGTTGATCACCGGCGAGACCGGAACCGGCAAGGAGTTGGTGGCCCGCGAGATTCACCGGCGGAGCCGCCGGAGCCGCGGGCGTTTCGTCCGCCTCAACTGCGCCGCACTTCCCGAGGCGCTCTACGAGAGCGAGCTCTTCGGGCACGAGCGGGGCGCCTTCACCGGCGCGGTGCGCCAAAAGAAGGGCCGATTCGAACTCGCCCACAACGGCACGCTTCTGATGGACGAGATCAGCGAGATCGGTTGGGGCGTGCAGGCGAAGCTGCTCCGCGTTCTCCAGGAGAAGGAGTTCGAAAGGGTCGGCGGCTGCCAGACCATCCGCGCCGACTCGCGGGTGATCGCCACCACCAACAAGGACCTGGCCCGCGAGATCCGCGAAGACCGTTTTCGCGCCGATCTCTACTACCGGCTCAGCGTTTTCCCGATCAACGTGCCGCCGCTCCGCGAGCGGGCGGAGGACATACCGATCCTGATCGACCACTTTCTCGCCCGGCACTGCCGGCAGAACGGACTCGGCTACAAGGAGATCGGCAGGGCCGCGATGGAACTGCTGGCGGAGTATCCCTGGCCGGGCAACGTGCGCCAACTCGAGAACAGCCTGGAGAGGGCGGCGCTCGTTTCGCCGGGGCGGATCGTGGAGCCGGAGCATTTCCCCGAGCTGGTCAACGAGATGGAGGTGGAGCGGCGCGCCATGACCGACGAGCACGTGCCCTCCGTCACCACCCTCCGCGACATGGAGGCGACGCTCCTGCTGAAGACGTTGGAGGAGGAGGACGGCAACCGGACCCGCGCGGCGCGACGCCTCGGCATCACCGCGCGCACTCTCCGGAACAAGCTCCATCGCCTCGGCATGATGGATTACATGAAGCCGGGCCGAAGCGGGGGGAAACAGTTTCCCCCGAGACCGGAAAAATCCACCCGGACCGCGCCGGAAGAACCGGGCGTTCTGGTGCAGAGTCAATACTGAAACCGTTGAAGAATGAGGGGTTGCGCGGCATGCGACGGACTGGCTCGGATTTTGCGGGGTTGTCCCTCGACGCATAGCCGCCGGTCGTTTCCCCTAAGGAGGAAGGAACGGTGCCCACGATCGGATTGTTCAGTCGGACGGCCCTTCCGGCGCTCCGGCGATTGATGGATCTGTCGGCGGCCCGGCAGCGGGTCTCCGCCGAGAACCTGGCGAACGTGAACACGCCCGGCTACAGCCGCCGGGAGGCGCGTTTCGCCGACGAGTTGAACCGGGCGGAGGGAGCGACCATCGATCCGGTGGAGACGCGGCCGGGCCATCGGGCGTCCGGCGCGCCGGAAGCCCCCTCCATCGAGGTGGTCGAGGATCCGGAAACGCTCGGCGAGGGCGTGGACATGGAGAAGGAGATGGTTTCCCTGGCGGAAACGCAGCTCCGTTTCGCCGTGTCGGCGCGCCTGGCGACGCTGAAGATCGCCGGGCTGCGCAACAGTATTCGGGGACAGGTATAGCCGGCCGGGTCCCTCGCGGGATTGAGGAGTGGAAGCGATGAGCAACGATCTCTTCGGCGCCCTGGGAATCAGCGCCTCCGGTCTCTCCGCCCAGCGTAAGAGGATGGAGACGATCGCAAAAAACATCGCCAATGCCGAGACGACCCGTTCCGAGGAGGGCGGGCCCTACCGGCGTCGGCAGATCGTGATCTCCTCCGACGAGGGGAGCGCCCCTTCCCGGTCCAGGGCGGCGGAGCACCGCGTTTCGCTGACCCGGACCTCGCCGGGACATCTCGGAGGGAGCGCGGCGACGCGCCCGGGCGCAGCGGCGGAAGGACCCTCTTTGGACGCGCGTGAGGTGGTGGATGAGAGCGCGGGCTTCGAACTCGTTTTCGATCCCGCCCATCCCGACGCGGACGAGAAGGGCTACGTTCGTGTGCCGGACATCAGCACCATCACGGAGATGGTGGATATGGTGGCCGCCACGCGGGCTTATGAGGCGAACCTTACGGCCATGAAGGCCTATCAGAGCATCGTGAGCAAGTCGCTCGAGATCTGACGCGTATCGGGGGTGAGCGAGAATGCAAGTGATTCCGGTGAACGTGGCCAAGGCGGTTTCCCTGTCCGGTTCGATCGGGTCCGCCGGCCTGGAGAACGCGGTCGCGGGGAAAGCCGGCGGCGACGTGAAGGAGGCCACTTCCTTCCGCAAGATCCTGGAGGGTTACGTCCAGGACGTCTCCGCCATGGATAAGAACGCGGACAAGCTGGTGGAGGGTCTCGCCAGAGGCGAGGTGACCGACGTGCACCAGGTGATGCTCGCCGTCGAGGAGGCGAACATGGCTCTCGACCTGCTCATCCAGGTCCGCAACAAGCTCTTGGAAGCGTATCAGGAAATCTCCCGCACCTCGATCTAATCGATCGCCGCGGGGATGCAGCGTTTTCGGAACGAAAGAAGGAGGCCTTCCGTGGCTGACGGAATGAAGGGAATGACGGAGAACCTGGCGGCGCGCTGGCGCGTACTGGGGTCCGGCCAGAAGTTCGTGCTCGGCTCTTTGATCGCCGGGGCGGTCGTGACGATCGTTCTCTCCTTCTTTCTCGCGAAGCACGCCTCCTACGGCGTGCTCTACGCCGGGCTGGATGCGGAGCAGGCGAGCGGAGTGGTGGACCGCCTGCGGGATCTGAAGGTTCCCTACCGGATCAGCGATTCGGGCCGGACCATTCTCGTCCCGGAAAAGGACGTCTACGCGGTTCGTCTCGATCTGGCCGGTGAGGGAGGCGTCGAAGGGGGCGCCTCCGGATACGAGCTGTTCGACCAGAGCAAGTTCGGCATGACCAATTTCATGCAACAGGTGAACTACCAGCGCGCCCTGGAGGGGGAACTGACGCGAACCATTCGGGAGATGGACGAGGTAATGAACGCGCGGGTGCATCTGGTGATTCCCGAGCGAAGCCTCTTCCTGGACGGCCAACGCGCTCCCTCGGCCGCGGTCATGGTTCGCCTGAAGCCGGGCAGCCGGCTCACGCAGAAGAGGATCGAAGGGATCGGCGCCCTCGTGGCGGGAAGCGTCGAGGGGCTCCATCCGGAGAACGTGAGCATTCTGGATTACTTCGGGAACCTGCTCTCCACCCCCGGTGACGAGGATGGGGCGGAGGTGCAGAGCGCCGCCCGCTATGAGGTCGAAGCGGGAGTGGAGCGCCTTCTCGAGGAAAAAGCCCAAACGCTCCTGGATCGTGTGGTCGGCCCCGGCAACGCCGTGGTCCGGGTGACCGCGGAACTCGATTTCGAGAAGCTCGAGCGCAACGTGGAAAGGTTCGATCCCGACAACGCCTCCGTTCGCAGCGAGGAAACCACCGAGGAAATGAAAGAGGAGGAGGGGAGCGAGTACCGGACCACGGTGACCAACTACGAACTGAACCGGACGGTGGAGACGGTCGTGAAGGCGCCGGGCAACCTCAAGCGCCTGACCGTGGCGGTCACGGTGGACGGACGCTATGAAGTCCCCGAGGGCGCCGAGGGAGATGCCGAGTCGGCTCCGAGTTTCGTGGAGCGGGACCGGCGGGAACTGAGCGAAATCGAGGCGCTGGTTCGGAATGCCGTGGGTCTGGATGAGGACAGGGGGGACCAAATCCACGTCGCCTGCGTGCAGTTCGATCAGCGCCATCTACTTGACGAGCGAAGCGAAATGCAGAAGGTGGAGCGGAGCCTCCTGGTTCGAACCGTGCTGGAGAAGG
Organism: Candidatus Eisenbacteria bacterium; assembly: GCA_016930695.1. Taxonomy (NCBI): domain Bacteria; phylum Candidatus Eiseniibacteriota; species Candidatus Eiseniibacteriota bacterium. The sequence continues at coordinate 48,789 of JAFGGD010000046.1, read as the reverse complement.
CGCTCTGGGCGCTCGGCGCCCTGGTGGTGTTCCTGGTTCTCCGCCGGTTCCTCCGTTCCGCCGGTTCGTTGCTCAATCAGGCGCCGGCGCGCCGCGCCGTCGAGGCGGAGGGGATGGAGATGTTCGGCGCACCGGCGGCGCAGGCGGTCGCCGCCTACGGGTCGAGCGCGCAGAAGGTCACCCAGGCGGCCCGCAACCGGCCGGAAGAATCGGCTGAACTGATTAAAACGTTGATCTCGGAGAGCGACTAAGAACCATGGCGCCTCTCTCCACAGCGGAACTGACCAAGCGGCAGAAGGCGGCGATCGTCGTGATGACCCTCGGCCCGGACGCCAAGCCGCTCATGGAGAAACTCCCCCGGAGCGAGATGGAGCGTCTCGCCGAGGAGATTCTGATGCTCGGCGAGGTTCCGCAGAACGTGAAGGACGAGGTGCTCACCGAGTTCCTGAACGAACTGGCGGCGCGCCAGGCGAAGACGGTGAGCGGCATCGAAAGGGCTTCGGAGATGCTCGAGGCGACGCTCGGCAAGTCGGAGGCGACCGAGGTCGTCCGCCGGATCAGCTGGCGCTCGAACCAGAGTCTTTGGAGCTTCGCGCGGCGCGACCCGGAGAAGTTCGCCGAGCTGATCGCCGGCGAGCACCCCCAGACCGTGGCGTTCCTGCTCACCCAGATCGAGCCGGACGTCTCCGGCCGTGTGGTGGCCGCTCTCCCGGAGGAACTCCAGCCGGACACGGCCTGGCGGATCGCCACCATGGGGGAGATCGTCCCCGATACCGCGGCGCGGGTGCACGCCGCGCTCGATCCGGTGGTGAACCCGAAGGAGGAGGAGAAGCAGAAGAAGCGGAAGGAGAGCCTCGGCGGCGAGCGGAAGACGGCGGGCCTCCTCAACATGATCCCTCTCTCGATCCAGAAGGTGGTCATGCAGACCCTTACGGACCGGGATCCGGACCTGGCGACCCGGGTGCGCAAGATGATGTTCATCTTCCGCGACATCCTTCTTCTGGACGACCGGTCCATGCAAAGGGTCCTCAAGGAAGTGGACCTGAAGGATCTCTCCCTGGCGCTGCAGAACGCCGACGAGGACGTGAAGGAGAAGATCTTCAAGAACGTCTCCGAGCGGGCGGCGGTCAGCATCCAGGAGGAGATGGAGTACGCCGGCAAGGTGAAGAAGGCGGAGATCGAGCAGGCCCGCGATCGGATCATCGAGGTGGTCCGGAGTCTCGAGGAGCAGGGCGAGGTGGAGATCGACCGGGGAGGGAGCGCCGATGAATAGCCGCCGCGTTTTCCGGTCCGCCCGCGTGCTCCCCGAGTCGATTCTGGTGCGGCTTCCCGACCCGCGGCACGCCGACCGGGAAGGGCTCGCCGGCGAGGCGGAATGGATCGCCAACGCCATCGAGTCGGACGTGAAGGATTGCGTCGATCGGGAGGCGGAACTGAAAGCGTCGCTGGACGAGATGCGGGAACGGTTGGAGCGGCGCGAGCGCGAGCACGCCGAGGAACTGACCCGGGCGCGCGCGGAGGGGGAGCACGCCGTCCGCGAGGCGGTGGAAAAATTCGCCGGCGCCGCCAAGGATCTGATGGCTCAGCGGGAAGACCTGTTCCTCGCCTCCGAGGAAACGGTGGTCCGACTCGCCGTGGCGGTGGCGCGGCGGATCGTGGGGGACGCGGTGCAAGTGGACGAGGCGCTCGTGCTCGAGACCGTGCGCCGGGCGCTCCGGCTCGTGACGGAGAAGGAGAGCGTGGTGCTCCGCGTGAACCCGGAAGACCTGAAGATCGTACGCGAGCACGGCTCGGATTGGCTCGCCATTCTCGAGGGAACCCGTTCGCTCGAGATCGTCGAGGACGGTCGGGTGCGCCGCGGCGGCTGCCTGGTGGAGACCGAGGCGGGGAACGTGGAGGCGCAACTCGAGAAGCAACTGCAGACGCTGGAGAAGGCGCTGGTGGAGAGGGTGCGATGAGCGCGCCGACGCTGAAAGCGGAGAAGTACCTCGACGTGGTCGAGCGCATCGATCCGGTGCGCCGGACCGGTCGGGTGAGCGAGATCATCGGGCTCGTGATCGAGTCCAGGGGTCCCGCCGTTTCCATCGGCGACGTCTGCGTGATCGAGGGTCTGTCCGAGAACCGTTCGGTCCGCGCCGAAGTGGTCGGCTTCCGCGACGATCATGTGCTGCTGATGCCGGTCGGTGAAATCAGCGGCGTGGCGGCCGGTTCGGCTGTGGCCGCCTGCGGCCAGCCGATGCGGGTTCCGGTGGGACACGAGCTCTTGGGCCGCGTGCTGGACGGCCTCGGGAACCCGATCGACGGCGGCGGGCCGACGGGCGCCAAGAAGAACCGCCCGCTGCTGGCGCCGCCGCCCAACCCGCTCACGCGGCAGCGGATCGCCGAGCCGCTGGCGACGGGTATCCGCTCCATCGACGGTCTCGTCACCTGCGGCAAGGGACAGCGGGTGGGCATCTTTTCGGGTAGCGGCGTGGGGAAGAGCGTCGTTCTCGGCATGATCGCCCGGAACTGCGAGGCGGACCTGAACGTGATCGCGCTGATCGGCGAGCGTGGGCGCGAGGTGCGGGATTTCATCGAGAAGGACCTCGGCAAGGAAGGGCTTCGCAAGTCGGTGGTGGTCGCCGTGACCAGCGACCAGGCGGCGCTGATCCGCCTGAAGGGCGCCATGCTCGCCACCACCGTGGCGGAGTACTTCCGCGAACTCGGTCTGAACGTGATGCTCATGATGGACTCGCTCACCCGGGTCGCCATGGCGCAACGGGAGATCGGTCTCGCCGTGGGGGAACCGCCCACCACCAAGGGTTATCCGCCCTCGGTCTTCGCTCTCCTGCCGCGTCTGTTGGAGCGCTCCGGCACCGCCGCGGTGGGGAGCATCACCGGCCTCTACACGGTGCTTGTCGAGGGGGACGACATGAACGATCCGGTGGCGGACGCCGCCCGATCGATCCTGGACGGACACATCGCGCTTTCGCGCAAGCTCGCCACGGAAAACCATTATCCGGCGGTGGACGTGCTCGAGAGCGTCAGCCGGGTCATGATCGACGTGGTCGACCCGGAGCACCAGGAGCAGGCCGCCCGGGTCCGGGAGGTGCTCGCCACCTACCGCGAGGCGGAGGATCTGATCAACATCGGCGCCTACGTCAAAAAGAGCAATCCTCGGATCGATTTCGCGATCGAGAGGATCGAAACGATACGTTCCTTCTTGCGTCAAGGGATGCGGGAGCGGACGGAATTCGCGGACACTTCCAGCGCCCTGAAGCGGCTGCTGAATTAGGGAAGACGATGACCAAGTTCCGTTTCCGGCTGCAGAAAGTGATGAACGTCAAGCAGTGCATCGAAGACCGGAAGAAACAGGATCTCGCCGTCGCCGAGCGGACGCTGGAGCGCGAGGAACGCGCCCTGTCGAGTCTGCACGACCTGGAAGAGGAATGCCGGCGGGCGGTCCTGGAGCAGCGTACCGGACGGATCGACATTGCATGGGAAGAGGTGCACCGCGCCCGTTTCGATCGGTTGATGCGCGATATCTGCCGGCAGATCGAGGCGGTCGAGCATTCCCGGCGCCGGGTGAGTCGGGAGCGCGAGGAGCTGGTGGAGTGCAGCAAGGAGCGAAAGACCCTGGAGAAGCTTCGGGAAAACAACCTGATCGAGCATATGAGGGAATGGCTTCGGTCGGAACAGAAGGAGACCGACGAAATCGGCCGGGACACCTATCTGCGGAAACCGAAGAAAGAGCTTTGTTGATCCGGCGGAGGTCGGACGCCCCGCTCACGGAGGAGAGGGAAAATGGCTGATAAGGAAGCCAAGGAAAAAGAGAAGGCCAAGGCCCCCGAGAAGAAAAAGGGCGGCTTCGGCGTGAAGAAGTTCCTCCTGCTCTTCGGGGGGGCGGTGCTGATTTTTGTCGGATCCATGCCGGTCTTTCTCTATCTGAACGGGATGCTTACCTTCCAGGCCCCCTATCTCGTGCCGGCGGAAGGTTTCGCGGCGGTGGACAGCATTCTCGCCGCGGTCCGCACGATCGAGGAGGCCGGCGCCGCGCCGGCGGCGGCGGACGCGACACCCGCGATCGAGACCATGGGCCCGCCGGAGGAGCTGGCGGAGTCCGGCGATGAACGCGCGGAATCTCCGGAAGAAAACGGGGACGCGGAATTGACGGAGGAATCGAAGAACGTCGGCGCCGCCTCGGAAGCGGCGGAGGAGACGCCGGCAATGGTCGAAACGACCGGTCCGCCGTGGCCGCCGGAGGGGAAGCATCCCGCCGGCGAAGGCGGAGAGGACGAGGAGGAGCCGTACCGGTTCCCCCTGGATGGAGAGAATCTGGCGCGCCTGGTGAAAGTCTACGACGCGATGCGGCCCAAGCAGGTGGCGCTGATTCTGAACACGATGCCTGAGCGCCAGGCATCGGCGATCCTGGCCAACATGAAGGAGAAATCGGCGGCGAGCGTGTTGGCCGAACTGGAACCCAAGAAGGCGGCTCGCATGAGCGAGCTGATCGTCAGGGTGGGAGTCAATGAACGTTAGCTCTTTCCTGTTCCTTCCCGAGCCGACGCCACAGCCCGACGTTACGGGCGGCGCGACCGCGAAGGGGCTCTTCACCGGACCGGAAGGCGGTTCCGCAGGGTCGTTCCTCTCCTTCATGGAGTCCATGGGAGCGGGGACGGCGGCGGAGATCGCGCCGGACATCCGGGTCGAAGAGGTCCTGCGGGAGGCCGTCCGCGGGTTGCCGCGCGACGCGGTGGAACCGGAGGCCGACGCCGTCGAGATCGACGGCGCATCGACCGCGCCGGTACCGCCCGGAGTCGTCGCGGTGCCCGAGTACGTCGGCGCCTCGGAGTCGGAGGGGAAGGTCGCCGCGCAGGAGACATGTGAGGAGGGGAATATCGGCAGTAAGGAAGAATGGATTCGTCTGTTCGGCGACCCGCCGTCCGGTGAGGGGACGAACGCCGCCGGTCCGGATCTCGCGACCCCGCGAAGGGGCGGAGAACCGGGGCCGGCGCCGGTGATGTTCCCCGGGTCCGCCGCCGTTTCGAAGGAGGCCGTCGCGGTCGGGAGGGAAGCCCTCGCCGCCGCGGACGCGCCCGCCGAGGAAACGAGCGGATCGGATCGGGGAACGGTCCAATCGGAGCGCCCCGCCGAGGGCGCCCGCGAGGGACGGGTCGAAAACCCAGAGACCGTCGGTCATGCCGGCCGGCTTCGCTCCGCCGTTTCATTCTCCGAGCGGGGACCGGAAATCGCGGCAGAACCGGAAAAGGTCAAAGGGGATCGGATGGGGACGGAGTCCCGGACGCGCGTCGAAAGGACCGCGGACGGGGAGCGCGCGCTCGACGAAGGGAAAGCCGTTCATCGAGTCGCCGATGGAGGAGGAATCAAGGAGAGTGAGCACGGGCGCGCCGCCGGGCGGACGACGGAGGAGCCGAAGGGTTCCGCCGCGACCTCGACCCGCGGCGACGACGTCCGGGGGATCGAATCGAAAGAATCCGCGCCGGCCCGCGGCGGGGACCGAGGGGTTTCGCCTCGCTTGGAGGACACTCCCGTGACCCGGACCGTGGAGGGAGCGCGGGCACGGTCCGCCGAGGCGGAGGGAGAGACTCTCCGCGACGCGGACGGGACCGGTCTCCAACGGGAAGGGCGCGCCGAACGGCGGTCCTCTCTCCGGATGGAGACGCCGGAATCTCCGGCGGCGTCCGGGAAGACGGAAACCGCGACCCCCGTGCGGGGTGGAGCGGAGTCCGTCGCGACGACCGGATCGACTCGTGAAGAAGCCCGACGGGCCGGGGGCGCCGAGCCCGCCGCGCCGGTCGAGAAGAAGATGGAAGTACCGGATCACCGCGTGGAGGCGCGTGGTTCGAAGATGGCGGAAGTGAAAAGCTCTTTCACGGACGCACGTCCCGTCACGGACGAGGCCGGCGAGAGGATCACGCGTGAAGCAGGATCCGAAACGGTCCGGACCGACGGGCGCGCCTCCATTGCGGAGACCGCGGAACAAATCGGCCGCGACGCCGAGACGATCCCGGTTCGCTCCGCCGGCGAGGGGCGCGCGGAAACGGTCGTGGTCGGTGAGCGGATCGAGCGCCGCGCCGAGACGGTTCCTTCCGGCGAAGCGGGGAACGCCGAGACGGTGGAAACCGAGGAGCGTGTCGACCGGCGTGTCGAAACGATCCCGGCCCGTTCCGCCGCCGAGGGGCGTTCCGAAACGATCGTCGTCGAGGAACGTGTCGTGACCCGCACGGAGCGCGTCGCCGTCCGAGAAGAGAGCGAAAAAGTCATGAACGCGCAAGCGACGCCGGAGCCGCGTGAGGGGACTCCCTCCGAGGCGATCGAGACGGCGGAGACCGAGACCCGCGAGGGGACGAAGGACGGCCTGTCCGGAGATTCCCACCGCCGGGAGGAAACGGGCCGGAACGGGGCGGAAGCCGCCGCGGCGTACGCCGCGGGGCGGAAGTCGGAGCATATCAATTCCCACCGATCCGAAGCGTCGCCGGCGATCGAAGCCGTGGGCGTGAAGGAGACGGCGGCGTCGCCGAGCACCGGAACCTCTCTCTCCGTCGTATCGGAACCGTCGGCGCAGGATCGCGCGGAGCGCGCGCTCCTCGAGAGCCGCGCCGTGCGTGAAGAAATCCTGGACCGTTTGATCGAGCAGACCCAAAGGATCGTGAAATCCGGCCGCAACGAAGCGGAAATCCAACTCGATCCGCCCGAGCTCGGCAAGGTCCGGGTGAAACTGATGGTCACCGAAGGTTCGGTCCGCGGTTTCATCGAGGTGGAAAACCCGAACGTGCAGGCGGCCCTGCAGACCGACCTGTCGCGGCTTACGTCCGCGCTGGCGGACAGCGGGCTCGACCTGACCCAGTTCGACGTCTTGCTCCATGACAACCGGCGCTCCGGCGGCCGGCAGGCCGGCAAGTCCCTCCGGGACCGCGCTTCCTCGGAAGCGGGCGAAGGAGAGGCGACCGAGACGGCCCGTCCGGAACGACCCCGCGGGGTCAACGGATCGCGGCTCGTGGACACCTGGATGTAGCGGACCGGGAAGAGGTGAAGGAATGGAAATCTCGTCGATTCTGGGCTCGGGCGATACGGCGGCGACGACGTCCGCGACCGCCGGCGGCGAACTGGGGAAACAGGAGTTTCTACAGCTGCTGATCACGCAGCTGCAGATGCAGGACCCCTTCGAGCCGATGGAGAACACGGAAATGATCGCCCAGCTGGCGCAGTTCAGCTCCCTCGAACAGATGGAGAACATGAACGAGTCGCTCAGCTCCAACCTGGACATGGATCTCATGCTCGGCCAGCTGCTGAACAACACGATGGCCACCACGCTGATCGGCAAGGGGATCCGCTCCGCGGACGATGGTTTCGTCCACGAGCGGAGCGAAGAGTCGACCCTCGGCTACCGGCTGGGGGGGAACGCGGTGAACGTGTCCGCCACGATCTTCGATTCGTCGGGGATCGAAGTGGCCGTTCTCGAGGATCTGGAAACGTCCGTCGGAGATCACACCTTCACTTGGGACGGGAAGGACGCCGACGGCAACATCATGTCCTCCGGGGACTACACCTTCGCGATCACCGCCGAAGACGGCGGCGGCAACGAAGTGTCGGCTACGGAGCTGTTCCTGGGTCACGTGGAAGGCGTGCGGTACATCGATGGAAGCGCCTACGTCGTCGTGAACGGCCGGGAGCTTCTGCTGAGCCACGTCACGGAAGTCATGGAGGACTTTTAGTCGTGAACGGAACCGGTAAGGGGAAGGAGGAACGAAGATGAGCGGTGGAGACGCGGTGAGCTTCGGCCCCGTGGTGAATCCCCGCATTCAGGCGGAGGCGGCCCTGGGTGAAGCCAGGCCGACGCCGCCGAGAACGGCGACCTCGACCGAGGCGATTCAGCCGGCGGGGGGAAACGCGACCGTTTCCCGAACGTCGGAAGGGAAAGCCTTCGACGAGGTTTGGTCCGAGGCGTGCGAGAGGCATCAACTCAAGTTTTCGCAGCACGCGCAGCAGCGCCTGCACTCACGCAACGTGAATCTCGGCGAGTCGGAACTGAGCCGGCTCGGCGACGCCGTGGGGCGCGCGGGAGAAAAAGGCGCGAAGGAGTCCCTGGTCCTGTTGGACGAACTCGCCTTCGTGGTGAGCGTCAAGAACCGGACCGTGGTGACGGCCATGCAATCGCGACAGAGCAGCGGCGTCTTCACCGCAATCGACAGCGCGGTGATCGCCTAGAAAAACGAGGAGCATCGACAACGGGGCTGGTCCTCCATGGATGGAGGAGGTCCCTCACCGCCGATCGACTGACGCGGTGACGGAGGAGAAGAAAGTGTCTGGATTCTTTTGGAGCGCGGTTACGGGTGTGAAGGGTCATCTCTTCAGCATGAGCGTGATCGGAAACAACGTGGCCAATGTGAATACCAACGCCTTTAAGTCGAGCCGGACCACCTTCCAGGAGGCTCTGGTGCAGACCCAGCGGCCGGCGTCGGCCGCGCGCGGCAACTACGGCGGTTCGAACGCCATGCAGGTCGGACTGGGAATGGAAGTGGCCAGCATCGACTCCATCCGCGAGCAGGGAATGCTCCGGTCGACCGGCAACGTGACCGACCTGGCCATCGACGGCGAGGGATACTTCGTGCTGAGCGACGGCGAGTCGCAGTACTTCACCCGAGCGGGCAACTTCAGCTTCGACGCCGACGGCTATCTCACCGCCTCGGGGAGCGGGCTGAAGGTGCAGGGTTGGCTGGCCAATGAAAGCGGCCAGATCCCGACCGGCGCGCCTCTCGAGAACATGCGTCTCCCCTTCGGCGAGAAGACCCACGCCCGGTCGACCACGGAAGTGAAATTCGAGTGCAACCTGGACGCTCTGGCCTCCAACAGTCTCGCCGAGCTGGACGACGCCGGGACCACCGGGATCACCAGCGTTTCCGGCACCGCCGTGAACGGCGCCGGCGGTTCGCACGCCATCACCTTCACCGGCGCCAACGCCACCGCGAGCACCGCCGCGGGGACCGCCGGGCTCGCGCTCACCGGCACGGAGGAATTGGGGGCGCTCGGCGTGACCGACGCGTCCAGTTTCGAGCTGACCATCGACGGGAGCGACTCCTTCCAGATTCTCGGACTCACCACCGATTCGACGGTGAACGACCTGATCGCGGCGATCAATAACTCCGGCGCCGGCGTGACCGCCGAGTTGGATACCGGCGAGGTCCGTCTCACCCGTGTCTATCACGGCATCGGTACGCTCTACAACATCGAGTCCAACACCGCCGTGGCGGGCGACATCGCGAATATCGTATTGGGCGTCGCCGCGGGTTCCACCTTCACGGCGAACAGCGGCACCAACAGCACGCTGGAGGCGACGGACGTCTTCACCCCCACGGACCATGCCGCCATGACCGCGTCGTCCTTGGCCCTGACCTACGACGAGGAGACCGGTCTCGCCACCGGGATCTCCAATCTCGCCGGCGGTGGGGTCACCATCTCCGCCGAGGACGGCTTCGCCGCCGGTACGGCGACGATCGACACGGCCGCCACGGAGCACCTCACCTCCATCCTGGTGTACGACACCCTCGGAATGGAGCACACGCTGAACATGACCTTCACCCGGTCGGCGATGGAGAACACCTGGTACTGGGACGCCTCTTTCGACGGGAACGAAACGGTGTCGGCCGGAAGCACGGGAATGGTGCAGTTCAATTCCGACGGCTCCTATCGGAACATGACGTTCGATGACGACACCGGTTACCTCCGGCTCGAGCCGGGAACCGGCGCCGAAGGCATACAGATCGAGTTCTGGGCCGGCACGGCGAACCGGCTGGACGGCATTACGCAGTTCTCCTCGCCTTTCACGACGAAGGCGAGCGGACAGGACGGGTACGGGATGGGGAACCTGAACACCATCTCGATCGACGCGTCCGGCAAAATCACGGGTCTGTTTACGAACGGGACCCTCCGCGACATGGGCCAGGTGGTGCTGGCGAAGTTCAACAACCCGGATGGTCTGAACCGGGTGGGCGGCAGCCTCTATCAGGTTTCGCCCAACTCCGGCCATATCATAACCGGCGCGGCCGGCACGACCATCGGCGCGTCGATCAACTCCAAGTCGCTGGAGATGTCCAACGTGGATCTCTCGGAAGAGTTCGTGCAGATGATCACCGCGCAGAGGGGCTTCCAGGCCAACTCGCGGGTGATCACCTCGGGCGATGAGATCCTGCAAGAGCTGATCAACATCAAGCGGTAGTCCGCGGTACGGGCTCGGGGCGTTTCCCTCCCGTCCGACTCGCGGGTGCCGCCTGTGAGGAGGAGAAGTCGTGGCTGACGAAAAGCAGGCCGCAGCGGCTCAGGGAGGGGCGCCCCAGCCCGGGGATGCCGTGACGAAGCCGGACGATTCCGGCACCTGGAAGATCAACAAGTTCAAGTTCATCTTCCTCCTCGTCACCGTCTCCGTGTTCGCGGGGATGGTTTACGCCTCGTCCACGTTCACCCAATCGGTCGTGGTGCCGCAGGCATCGGTCTGGCTCGCGGAAAAGCGGCTGGCCGAGGCCGAGGCTACGGTGGGGACCGTCGGCGTTCCCCCGATCGGCACCATTCACGTCATCGAGGATCTGGTGATCAACCCCGCCGGTTCGGCGGGCATGCGTTACGTCTGCGTCAGCGTCGGCTTGGAGTCCGCGAACCCGGCCGTGCTGGAGCAGATGCAACTGCGCGATCCCCAGATCAAGGACCGTTTGATCCGCATCTTCGGTTCCAAGACGGTTCCGGAATTGGTGGACGTGACGTCCCGGGAGAAAATCCGGGCCGAGATCCGGACGAGTGTCGAGGAGATCCTTCCGCCGGAAGGGCTCGATGCCGTCTATTTCGTGAATTTCGTTCTCCAGTAAAGGGAGGAACGGCGAAATGACGACCATCGAGAACCGAAGCGAACCGCGGGATGTCCGTCTCTACGATTTCCGTCGCCCCCAACGGCTGACCGGCCTGATCCGCGAGCGGTTCGGGGAGACGCAGAACGCTCTCGCCGCGGTGATCGGCCGCGCTCTGTCGGACGAGCTGAACCGGGAAGTCCCGGTGGCGTTCCAGGAGGCGACGGAAGATCCCGCCGGCGCGATTCTCGCCGAAGCGGCGAACCCGGCCTGGGCTTTGCGGGCCGGCGCCGAGACGGAAGGCGTTCTCTGCGGCGTGGAAGCGCCTCTCGCGCAGGCTTTCGTGGAGATGTCGCTGGGCGGGCCGGGAGCGCTCCGTCCGGTGGATCGCCCGCCGACGGCGATCGAGCTCTCCCTGCTCGAGAGGATCGCTCTTCGACTGGGAGAGGCGCTTTTCCAGGGGAACGCCCCGGAGGGGAACTCCTCCGCGACGGTTCTCTATCTGGACGGCGAGGCGCGGGCGGAGCACGCGAAAGGCGCCGGCGTGATCGGCGTCTTCGACGTCACGTTCGGCGAGGAGAGCGGGGCGCTTCGCTTTTTCTATCCCTATGAGAGTCTCACCTCTCTCTTCCACATGAACCTGAGCGCCGTCGAGACCGTCGCCGACGGCAAGGCGGAGCGGATGACCCGCGAGCACGTGGGCGCCGTTCCCATCGGACTCCGTGTGCGGCTTCATCCCACACCGGTCCGGATCAGCGACATCATGGCGCTGCGCGTCGGCGACGTGCTCTCGCTGGACCGGCCCATCACCGATCCGGTGGAGATCCGGATCGGCGACCGGCTCGCGTACTACGGGCACCCCGGCCGGGTGGACGACCGAATCGGCGTACAGATCGCGCGGAACGCGTGAGCAGAGCGGAAAGGAGCGGATCATTGAGCGAGAACCTGAACGAGACGAATCAGGCGGTGGAGGATCAGGAGGCCGCCGCTCCCGCCGAGAGCCCGCCCGAGGCGACGGCGGAGACCCCCTCTCCGGAGGCCGGCGAGGCTTCGGAGGGTGAGGCGCGCGCGGAGAGCGCCGCGGGCGACGACGCTTCCGCCGCCGCGGACGACGCTTCCGCGGCGGGTGAGGGAGTGGCCGCGGAAATCGGAGCGGAGATGGAGTCGGAGCCTCAGGCGGATTCGGGCGCGGATTCGGGCGAAGGCGAAGAGGTCCGGCGCGCGGAGTTCTCCCCACTCAAGGGAGGCGCCGGCGCCGCGATCAGCGACAACCTGGATCTGGTTCTGGGGGTCACCGTGCCGGTCACCATCGAGCTGGGGGGGGCGGAGATGTTCTTCCGGGACATCATGGCGATCGGTCCGGGATCGGTGGTCCGGCTCGACCGGCCCATCGGCGAGCCGGTGGACCTGCTCGTCAACGGCGAGTTGGTGGGGCGCGGCGAAGTGGTGGTCGTAGACGACCGCTACGGTCTTCGCGTGACCGAGTTGTGCCATCCGGTAAGCGAGAAGAAGGAAGCGAAATGATTCCGACCATGCGCCGCGGGAGAAAGCTCGCAACGGTTCTCTTCCCGCTTCTTTGCCTGGCGGCCGTGCTCGTCGGATGGAGCGCGCTCCACAGCGCCGACGCCCCCGACGCGACCATCGCCGACGGCTCCGGCTCAGTGGAAGGCGAGGGGCTGGCCGGCGGGCGTTCCTCCTATCCGGGGCTCCTCTTCCGCGTGGTGTTGGCGCTCGGCCTGATCGTCCTGCTCATTTTCGGGGCGGTCTGGGCGCTTCGCGTCTTCGGCGGCCGCGCGGGCATTCCGGCGGCGGGAAAGGTGAAGGTGCTCGATCGCTGCTACCTCGCACCCAAGAGGGCGCTCTACACGGTACGGATGGGCGCCCGGACGGTCGTGGTGGGGGTCACCGAAACGGCGATCACGCCGGTCATGGAACTCTCCTCGGAAGAGGGGGAGCGGCTCTACCCGAATCCGCCGGAGGGAATCGAGGCGGCGGAGGGTTTTCCGGCGATCCTGCGCGGCGTGGCCGCCAAGATGGGACGGGGGCGGGCATGATGAAAGGGAACGTGGGAATGCGCGCTCAAAAGCGAGACCGGGGGTCGGTCCCTTTCATGCTGATCGCGGCGGCGGCGCTTCTTCTCCTTTGGGCCGGCGTCGCCCATGCGATTCCGGAAATCTCCCTTCATGTGGGGAACGAGGGGGACGCGGAAGGGTTGCCGCTCACGCTGAAGATCATCCTTCTGATGACGGTCCTCTCCCTGGCGCCCGCCTTCGCGGTGCTGGTCACCTGTTTCACCCGGATCGTGGTGGTCTTCTCCTTCTTGAAGCACGCCATCGGACAGCAGCAAATGCCGCCGAACCAGATCCTGATCGGGCTGGCGCTTTTCCTCACCGTGTTCGTGATGGCGCCGGTCTGGCAAGAGGTGAACGAGAAGGCGCTCACCCCGCTCTCCGCGGGGGAGATCGATGAGGGGGAGGCGTGGAACCGCGCCCTGAAGCCGGTGCGGGCGTTCATGTTCCACCACACACGCGAGAAAGACCTGGGACTGTTCCTGGGTATCGCGGGGCTCCCGGAGGTGAAGTCGCGGGATGACGCGCCCACCTATCTGGTGATCCCCGCCTTCGTCGTCAGCGAGCTGACCACGGCGTTTCAGATCGGGTTTCTTCTGTTCATCCCGTTCCTGATCATCGACATGGTGGTCGCGAGCGTTCTCATGTCCATGGGCATGATGATGCTCCCGCCCATCATGATCTCCATGCCGTTCAAGATCCTGCTCTTCGTGCTGGTGGACGGTTGGTATTTGATCATTCAATCTTTGGTTTCCAGCTTCGGCTAGGGTAGGGGAGAGGCGGCGATGAGCGAACAGATGTTGATCGGGCTCGGACGGGAGGCGCTCTGGACGGCGCTCCAGGTGGCGGGGCCCATGCTTTTCTGCGGGCTCGTGGCGGGACTGGCGATGAGCGTGCTCCAAGCGGTGACGCAGATCCAGGAGGCGTCGCTCAGCTTCATTCCCAAGATTCTCGGCGTGTCGGTGGCGCTTCTGATCTTCATGCCCTGGATGATTCAAAAGCTGATGCGGTTCACCACCACGTTATTCGGGGACTTTCAGTCTTTCATACGGTAAGGCGCGAAGCGGATGGACGGACTGGACAAACTGATCGGGCAGATTCCGGCGTTTCTGTTGACCGGCGTCCGCGTGACGGGGCTTCTCTACCTGAACCCCGTCTTCGGGCGCCGCTCGGTGCCGGCGGTGCATTTCATCTGGATGACCCTGCTCCTCTCCTTCCTCCTCTTCCCCCTCGCCCGGCCCGAAGGGATCACGGGAACGATCAGCCTCGACCTCGTGCCTCTCATGGCCAAGGAGCTGGCGGTGGGGATGCTGATGGGATTCACGGTGCTCCTCTTTTTGGAATCGGCGAAGTACGCCGGACGGATCGCGGGGGTGCACATCGGTTTCGGGATGGCCAGCGTGATGGATCCGGTCACCGGCGAGCAGGGGACTCTGGTGGATCAACTCCAGGGAATGATGGTTCTGATCCTTTTCCTCGCTCTCGGCGGGCACCGGATGATCCTGGTCGCGTTGGGCGCGAGCTTCCGGCTCATCCCGCTCGGCGCTGCCTGTTTCCCGACGAACGCGCTGGACGGCATGGTCCGCCTCTTCTGCCAGGTGATCGTTCTCGGCGTGCAGATCGCGAGCCCGGTGCTCGCCAGCGTGTTTCTCGCCGAGGCGGCCATCGGAATCCTGTCCCGGAGCGTGCCGCAGATGAACATCTTCACCGTCGGCCTGCCGCTCCGGATCGTGCTGGGCGGCTTGGTGCTGATCGCGACCATGCCGGTCTTCATCAATCTGATGCGCGGCGCCATTCAGACCATACCCGCGGAACTTCAAGGACTGATTTTGCAGCTCGCGCCGTAGCGCGGGAGGGAAGCCGTGTCGAGCCAGGGTGGTGAGAGGACAGAACAACCTACTCATCGAAAAAAGCAGCGGGCGAAGAGCAAAGGCCAGGTCGTCAAGAGCCAGGAGCTGAAGACGGCGCTGATGACGATCTCGGCCGCCGCGGCGATCAAGTTTCTCGGCCCGGCGATGAAGGAGCTGCTGGTGCAGCGGTTCGAGATCTGCTTTTCCGGTCTCGCCGACGTGACCATCACCCCCGCGTCGACGCCGGATCTGATGTTCTCCTATATGAAGTGGGGGGCGGCGTTGATCGCCCCCATCGTGAGCGTGCTCGTGGTGACCGGCATCGGCGTGAACATCCTCACCCAGGGGGGACTGGTCTTCAGCTCCGAATCGATCCGCTTCAACCCGGGGGCGCTGAATCCGGTGCGCGGCGCGGCACGCCTTTTCGGGTCCCGGGTCTGGTTCAAGCTGGGCGTGGACATGGTCAAGGTGGTGCTGATCGGATTGGTCTGTTGGTCCGTGCTCCGCAACGCCGTCGCCTTTTTCATCAACAACGCCGATGTGGGGCTTGCCCGCGCGCTCGGCAACGCGGGCGGTTTCACCCTGGATCTGTTCTTCAAGTCGAGCTTGGTCCTTCTCCTGCTCGGGGCCGCCGATTTCAGCTTTCAGAGGCGCAAGCACAACAAGGATCTGATGATGACCAAGCAGGAGGTGAAGGATGAATCGAAGGAGTCCGAAGGGGACCCGCTGATCAAGGGGCGGATCCGATCGGCGCAGAAGGATCTGCTCCGTCGCCGGATGATGCAGGCGGTGCCGGAGGCGGACGTGGTTCTCACCAACCCGACGCACATCGCCGTCGCCCTCAAGTACGACCCCGAAAAGATGGGCGCGCCCCGGGTGGTCGCCAAGGGGCAGCGCCTCATCGCCGAGAGGATCAAGGCGATCGCCCGCGCGGCGGGCGTGCCGGTGGTGGAGGACAAACCTCTGGCGCGCGCTCTCTTCAAAATGGCCGAGGTGGGGCAAGAGATCCCCGTCGAGCTCTACCGGGCGGTGGCGGAGGTTCTCAGCTACGTGTACCGGGTCAAGGGGAAGAAAGTCCCCGTCGGGAAAGCCTAACCGGACCAAGGAGGAACGACGTCCGTGAAGGATCAAACGGAAACGAGCAAGAGCGGCTTTCTCAGCCTGGTGCAGCATCCGGACATCATGCTCGCCGTCGGCGTGATCGGCATCCTCGGCGTGATGATCGTGCCGATGCCCACCTTCCTCATGGATCTGTTGCTCACCTTCAACATCAGCTTCTCCCTGGTGGTGCTGGTGAACGCGCTCTACGTGCGGGTGCCGCTGCAGCTCTCCGTCTTCCCGAGCTTGATGCTGGTGGTCACCCTCTTCCGCCTTTCGCTCAACGTCGCCTCCACCCGGCTCATCCTCGGCCAGGCCTACGCCGGCGAGGTGATCTCCGCCTTCGGGTCCTTCGTGGTGAAGGACAACTACGTGGTCGGCTTCGTGATCTTCGTGATCCTCGTGGCGATCCAGTACCTGGTGGTGGTCCGCGGCACCGAGCGGAACGCGGAGGTGGGCGCCCGGTTCGCCTTGGACGCGATGCCGGGGAAGCAGATGAGCATCGACGCCGACCTGAACGCCGGACTGATCAATGAGAAGGAAGCGATCCACCGCCGGGAGGAATTAAGCCGCGAGGCGAATTTTTACGGCGCCATGGACGGCGCGGCCAAGTTCGTCCGAGGCGACGCGATCGCCGGCATCGTGATCACGCTGGTGAACATCCTCGCCGGCTTCGCCGTGGGCATCCTGCAGATGGGGATGGATCCCGGCGAAGCGCTTCGGACCTACACGCGCCTTACGATCGGTGACGGGCTGATCAGCCAGATTCCGGCGCTGATCATCTCCACCTCCGCGGGCATCGTGGTGAGCCGCACCGCCTCGGACGCCCAACTGGGAAGCGAGATCGAGCAACAGCTCTTCGGGAAGAGCAAGCCGCTGACCATCGTCGCGGCGGCGCTGATCGCCATCGGGCTGATCCCCGGGATTCCCACCGTGCCTCTGCTCCTCCTCTCCGGCGGTTTTCTGGCGATCGCCCGGATCGGCCACGTCCGCCGCCGGAGGGCCGCCGAGGCCGTGCCGCCCCCGCCGCCGGCCCTCCAGCCGGAGGAGGCGCCGGAGGAATTTCTGCGCGTCGACCGTTTGGAGGTGGCGATCGGCTACGGTCTGATCCCGCTCATGGACGCCGAGGGGGGAAGCGACTTCCTCGATCGCGTCAAGGCGATGCGGCGTCAGCTCGCCGCCGAGATCGGCCTGCTCGTTCCACGGATCCGCGTGCGGGACGATATCCGGCTCCGGCCGGACCGATACGAGATCCGCGTCAAGGGGCACCGGGTGGCTCAGGGCGGCTTGCACATGGGATACCACCTCGCCATGGGGGACGAGGAGGCGCTCGGACGTCTCGATGGGGTCGATACGCGAGAGCCCGCCTTCGGTCTCAAGGCGAAGTGGGTGACCGGCGCGGCCAAGCAGAAGGCGGAGGACCTGGGTCTCACCGTGGTCGCCCCGAGCGTGGTCTTGGCGACCCACCTCACCGAGATGATCAAGGGGAACGCCGCCGAGATCCTGACGCGCCAGGACGCGCAGACGCTCATCGAGGAGGTGAAGAAGGAGAGCCCGGCCGTGGTGAAGGACGCCATCCCGGAGATCGTCTCTCTCGGCACCGTTCACCGGGTCCTGCAGAATCTCCTCCGAGAGCGTGTGCCGGTCCGGGATCTGGCGGGGATCCTGGAGGTGTTGGTCGACTACGCGCCCCAGGTCAAGGACGTGGATCTCCTGACCGAGTACGTTCGCGCCGGCCTCTCCCGCGCCATCAGCGACAACTTCGTCGGTCCGGACCGAAAGCTGAACGTGGTCTCGCTGGATCCGGCGTTGGAGCACACCGTCGTGCAGGCGATGCGGGAGGGCGGCAACTCCTGGGCGCTTCCCCCCGACCAGACACAGACCCTGCTAAAACGTTTGGAAACAATGGTTAAGAGTGTTCTGTCCCGGCAGCAGCGGGCCGCGCTTCTCTGCGCGCCCCAGGTCCGTCTGGCGCTCCGCCGTCTGACCGAGGCCTCCTTCCCGACGCTGCCGGTGCTCTCCTATCATGAAATCGCGCCGGATGTCGATGTTTATTCAGTAGGGGTGTTGTCCACCTCGACGGAGGCTCCTCGGGCCTCGTCGAGAGTCGAGGAGGCGGCCCTCGCTGCAACCTAAGCGGTTGAAAAACCATGGGACCATCGACGCTGGCCAATCCGTATCACGAAGCACGCGTGGTCGAGCGGGAGGAGCGCATCCTCGAGTTCCTGCCGATGGTTCAGCAGATCGCGCGGACCTTCGCGTGTCGCCTGCCGAACCGGGTGGAAACGGCGGATCTCTTGAGTGCCGGGAACCTCGGCTTGATCCGCGCCGTCGACGAATTCGACCCGAGCCGGGGCGTGGAGCTGCGGATCTACGTCGCTCAGTGCGTCCGCCGCTCGATCCTGGATTACCTGCGTGCCCAGGACCCGCTCCCCTATTCCACGCGCTATAAGATCCGCCAGATCGACGAATCCATTCTCTACCTCGAGAAGATCCTCAAGCGGGGACCCAGCGAGCGGGAGGTGGCCGAGGAATTGGGCTTCACCGAGGCGGACGTCTCCAATCTGATGGCGCAGGCCGCTTCCCTCACGCTCTTCTCGCTGAACGAGTCGCAGGACGGTTGTCGCGAACAGGAACGGGACGAGACGAGGGACGTGCTTTCCGCGATCGAACGGCAGGAAATCCGCGAAATCCTCTCCCGCCTGATCCGGGAACTGCCGCGCCAAGAACGTCTCGTTCTGATGTTCTACTATTATGAAGATCTGAAGATGAAGGAGATCGGTGAGCTGTTGGAGATCACCGAATCCCGGGTTTCCCAGATCCACGCCCGGGCGGTCGCTCTGCTGAGAGCCCACATGCGGAGGCTGACGGAATAACCGGGGCGGAGAATCATGCTTTCCGACGGAATGGACATACCGGCGAACCCGCTCCGCACGGAGCCGATCCGCCGCGTCCTCCCTTCCCGTAGTAAGGAACGGGAAGAGCATTCCCGGGAGGAGTTCCGGGAACTGGTCGAGGGGGAAAAGGACCACGAGGAGGAGAAAGGCGGCGATACGCAGGAGCCGACCCCTTCCGCGGCGGAGCCGGAAGAGAAGAAGGGGGAGACCGCGGACCGGCCGCCGCCCCCTCCGAGGCGCGGCGACCGGCTCGATCTTCTCGTCTGAACCTTCCTTCGTCCCGCAGTCCGGCCGCGCCTTCGCCCCCCGTTTGTCGGAGGATCCCGAGCCTTGAACCATCTGCGCGAAGGGGAACAGGTATTCGCCCGCGTGGCCGGTTTTCTCCCCGGCCACCGTGTGGTGCTCGATCTGGAAGGGGAGACGGTGCTCGCCGCGAGCGACCTTCCGCTGGTGCGCGGGCGGCTCATCGCCGCCCGCGTGGAGCGTTCCGGCGGGGTGCTCCGGCTCCGGGTCGTCGCCGAGGCGGAGCCGGAACGCCCACTCGACCTGGCCGCCGCCGCTCCCCCCGCGGGGGCGTCGCCGGACGGCCTGGACCGCGCGATCGCCCGGCACGCCCGGGAGTGGGGGATCCCGATCACCCGATCTTTCCTGGATCGCGTACGCCGCGAGGTCGCCCGCGCCGACCGTGACCTGGCGAAGGGGGCGGTCATCCCCTTGGAGCGGTTGGGCGGTGAAGCCGCGCGTGTCGTCGCCGCTCTGGCGCGCGGCTTGGACCCGACCTCGCGCTCCCTCGCCGCGCTCGGCGCCGACGGCGAGGCGAGACTCGGAATCGCCCTGGATCGTCTGGATCGTTCCCTGGGCGAGGCGGCCGCGAACCTGGGAGGATCGGGCGGTCGCGAGGCGGCGGAGATGGCCGCGCGGCTCCGCGGTTTCTTCATCGATCTCGACGAAGCCCCCGTCGCGGAGGCGATCGCCCGGGGGATCCGTCTCTGCGGTTACGCCTACGAGGAGAAGCTCGCCGCCCGCGGAGCTTCCGGATGGGACGACCCGCCGGCGGGAACCGAGGAGAACGATCAAGACCTCAAGGGATTCTTGCTCCTCCTACTCCGGAGGTTGGCCCGTATGCGGGACGGAGGGCTCCCGCGTGAGAAGAGGGACGAAACGCGCCGTGCCCTGGAAAGGGCCCTCGCCTGGTCCGCCAGGGCTCTGGATCGGATCGAGGCGTTTCAGGTGGGGAACCTGCCCGGTCCGGACGGGTCGCGGTACGCCGCCGAGTACCAACTCCCGGTGCTTGCCCGGGGGGTGCGCGGAACGCTCCATCTCTTCTTCTCCGGCGAGAGGACCCGGTGCTGGCTCGACATGGGCGACGGCGAGCCGCTCGGCCTTGATGTGCATGGAGGGGGGAAACATCCGCTTCTCACGGTTTTCCCGGCGGAGCCGGAGGACTCCTCTCCGGAAACCGCGGAGCGCCTTAAGGAACGCGTCGCTCACGACGCGCCCGGGGCGACGGTCCGGTTCGGCTCCCGGAACGGCGCGTCGCCCGATCATCCGGCACGCGTCGAGCGGGACGAAATCCACCCCGTCGACCTGAACATTTGATGGCGGAGAAGTCGCGATGAACGACGAAATCTGGTGGCATCAGCGATTCGGCGATCCCCGGAACGAGGATACCGACGACTTGCGTCTCTTCCTGGTCCTCTCCAGGGGAAGACTCCTCCACGCCCTTCCTCCCGGGGCGGAATCCTCCCTCCCCCTGATCGGCGCCGCGCTGGAAACGATCCTGGAGCGACGGGTTTCACCGAGGTCCGGGGAAGGAGTTGCCCCTCGGCCCGGAAATTCTTTCCCCCCTTTCCCCCCGACCTCGGAGGGAACACCCCGATCCTTTCTCTGCTGGTAAGCCCTAATCCTTTGTAAATCAGCTTGATAGACATTCGTCCCGCCCGCCGCCCCGTCTGGCACGGGGATTGCGCTTATGGGTCACGAATCGGATCGCCCCCGGACCGGGGGTGACCGAGGGAGGTTTCGATGGCGGACGGAATTCAACTGGCCGGCGCTTCGATGATTCGCCAGCAGGTCCGGCAAGACATGCTGGCAAGCAATCTGGCGAATCTTTCCACGCCCGGTTTCAAGGCGACACGCGTTTTTCAGGATGTCCTGAGCGATGTCGACGCGGGAGCGGCCCGGAACGCGGAGGGCGCCCAGCGCGTCTACATCGATTTTTCGCAGGGAACGATCCGGCCCACGGGCGCGGACCTGGACATGGCGCTCGAGGGGGAGGGATTTTTCACGGTCCTCACGCCGAACGGCGAGCGCTATACGAGGGACGGCGGCTTCGGGCTCTCCGGCGACGGCACTCTGGTGGACCGGTCCGAATACCCGGTCCTCGGTGAGAGCGGCCCCATCGTATTGGATGGCGCGAGGACGATCGAGGTGGACGAGTCGGGGGAGATCTTCGCCGGCGGAGAATCGATCGGGCGCCTGGAGATCAAGAACTTCACGAACACGGAAGAATTGAGGCACGAAGGAGCGGGGCTCTTTGCGCCCCGCCCAGGCGCGCGGCTTCAGGAGACGGAGCCGGACGTACGGGTTCATCAGCGTTGTCTGGAGGACTCGAACGTCAACACGATAGACGAGACGATCCGGATGACCACGCTGCTTCGCGGATACGAAGCGAGTCAACGCATGTTGCAGCTCCAAAACGAGGCGCTCGGGCGCGTCGTCAACGAGCTGGTCCAGGGATAGCCCCGGGAGGTACCGATGATTCGAGCGATGCGGACCGCCGCCACGGGCATGAAAGCGCAACAGCTGAACGTGGACAATATCGCCCACAACCTGGCGAACGTGAACACCACCAGTTTCAAGAAGGGCCGGGTGGAGTTCCAGGATCTCTTCTACCAGCAGACCAAGGTCCCCGGAAATCCGACCGCCACCGGCGAGGACTCGCCGGCGAACCTGGAGATCGGCTACGGGGCCACTCCGGTTTCGACGCAGCGGATGTTCACCCAGGGCGAGATGGTGCAAACCGGAAACCCGCTCGATTTGGCGATCGAGGGGGACGGCTTCTTCCGCGTGGTCCTCGCCCAGGGCGGGGAGGCGTATACCCGGGACGGGAGCTTCAAGCTGAGCGCCGAAGGAAGGGTGATGACCTCCGACGGCTACACCCTCGATCCGGACATCACCATCCCCGAAGACGCGACCGCGATCAGCGTTTCCTCCGACGGGCTGGTGTCGGTCACCCTCGGATCGGACACGACCCCCCAGCCGGTCGGCCAGTTGGAGATCGTCCGCTTCATCAACCCGGCGGGCCTCACGGCCCTCGGCCAGAACATCTTCCAGCAGACGCCCGCTTCCGGCGAGGCGCTCCCCGGGACGCCCGGGGCGGACGGACTGGGACAACTCAACCAAGGTTATCTCGAGGTTTCCAACGTAGATATCGTGGAGGAAATGATCGCCCTCATTTCGGCGCAGCGCGCCTACGAGGTGAACTCGAAAGCGATCAAGACCTCCGAAGACATGATGAGCATGGCCAACAACCTGACCCGGTAGTCCGGGCACGGAGCGGAACCATGAAGGTTCGAAACGCCGTCCAGGGATGGAGAGTTCCGTACGTTTCCTCTCTCCTCTGTTTTCTTCTCTGCGCCGCCTTCGCGACCGCCGCCGCCGAACCGGTGACGGAGCAGGCGGTGCGCGCCGCCGTGGAGTCCCGGGTTCGCGAGGCTTTCGCCGGCCGGGGGGAAACGGAGGTGCTCTGCGGTCGTGTGCCGGCGCTCGGCGATCTGGAGGGGGAGGAGCTGAGCCTGCGGGCCGAGCTGCTTCGCGACCCGATGGCGCGCGGGCCGGTGATCGTTACCGTCGACTTTTTGCGCGACGGCGAACGGATCGGCCGAAAGGCCGTTTCCGCGGAGGTTCGGGTCTGGAAGAACGTGGCCGTGGCGGCGCGACGGATCGGTCGCCACGAGGTGATCGACGCCGCTTCGGTGCGCTTCGACCGCGTGGACCTGCGCGCTCTTGGCGACCGCCCCTTCGCCGAGACGGAACGCCTGACCGGTCTACGGGCGCGGCGGATGCTGCCCGAGGGGGCGGCGATCGTGGCGGGCGCGGTCGAGGCGGTTCCGGTGGTGCAGCGCGGCGACAAGGTGATCTTGATGGCGAGCGTCGGCGGAATCACCGTCTCCGCGAGCGCCGTTTGTCAGGACGACGGCGCCGAGGGGGAGCGCGTGGCCGTGAAAAACGATCGAAGCGGAAAGAGGCTCACCGGCGTGGTGATGGGCCAAGGCCTTGTTTGGGTCGACATCAGCGCCCTACCCGGGTGGGGAGGATGATCCATATGACTCGCATGATCGGAATCATCTGCCTCGCGGCGGTTCTCGCGGCCGCCGGGGCGGAAGCGAAAAAAGGGGAGATCGATCCGCCGCGGACGGTACGGCAGGCCTCACTCTACGCGGACGTGAAGGCCCGCTCGGTGGGCGACATCGTGACGGTCGCCATCGTGGAGAGGGCGAGCGGCAGCAACTCCTCGAAGCTCTCGACGCGGCGGAACACGCAGTTCCAGAACAACGCGGACGAGGGAACGGGGATCCTCGATTTCTTTCCCGACTTCGGCATGAACGCCGAGTTCGACAGGAGCCACGACGGCTCGGGGCAGCTCTCCCGCGAAGGGCGCCTGACGGCGAACATGGCGGCCACGGTGACCCAGGTGATGCCCAACGGCGACCTGTTGATCCAAGGGGAGCGGGAGATCGGCATCAACGACGAGACGGAGATCCTTTCCCTGAGCGGCGTGATCCGCCCCGAGGATATCGGCGCGGGGAACATGGTCTATTCGACGGACATCGCCAACGCGCAAATCTCCTACAAGGGGAAGGGCGTGGTGACCAGCGGCAGCCGGCCGAACATCTTCGTGCGGTTGCTGAGTTGGATCTTTTAGGTGGGCGGCGGCATGAACACTCGGACTTTTCCGCGCGGTTTCCGACTCCGGATCGCCTGCGCGCTTCTGGCGGCGCTTTTCGTCGCCGGCGCGGCGCACGGCTCGGTCCGTCTCAAGGACATGGCCCGCATCGACGTGGGCGGCGATCTCCAGCTGATCGGCTACGGGCTCGTGGTCGGCCTGGACGGAACGGGCGACTCCAAGTCGTCCATCTTCACGATGCAGTCCATCGCCAACATGCTGACGCGGCTCGGCGTGACGGTCCCGGAGAGCAAGATCCGCTCGAGGAACGCGGCGTCGGTGATGGTGGTGACGAAGCTGAATCGTTTTCACCGGAAGGGTTCCACCGTCGACGTGACCCTCTCCTCCATCGGCGACGCGTCCAGCCTGGAAGGGGGAACGCTTCTCCACACGCCGATCGCGACGCCGGACGGTTTCGTGTACGCAAGCGCCCAGGGGCCCGTGTCGGTGGGTGGTTTCTCGGTGAAGGGTTCGGGGAGCGACAAGGTGGGGCAGAACTACGTGCTCGTCGGCCGCGTCCCCGGCGGCGCCATCGTGGAGCGGGAGTGGGAGCCGGATGTGGACGAGGAACAAATCACGATCCTTTTGTACGACCCGGACTTCACGACCGCCAAGCGGGTCGCCGAGGCGATCAACGGTGAGATGGGCGGCGAAAGGGCGACGGCGCTCGACGCCGCCACGGTGGTGATCGATCCCACCGACGAGGAGACGGTGGAGGAACGGGTGGCGCTCCTTTCCCGGATCGAGTTGGTGGAAGTACAGCCGGACGCGGCCGCGCGGATCGTGGTGAACGAGCGGACCGGCACGATCGTCGCCGGGCAGCACGTGACCATCTCGGCGGTGGCGATCGCCCACGGCAATCTCTCGGTGGAGATCCGGGGACGGCCCTTCGTTTCCCAGCCCACCTCCTTCTCGCAGGGGGAGACGGTCCTCTTCGAGGATTCGCAGGTTACGGTGGGCGAGGAGAACAGCGCCCTCACGCCGTTGGAAGAGGCGGCGAACGTGGGGGACCTGGCCCGCGCGCTGAACGCGCTCGGCGTGAGCCCCCGGGACATGATCGCCATTTTCCAGGCGTTGAAGGAAGCGGGAGCGCTTCGCGCCGAGCTGAGGATTATCTGACGATGGTGGGGGGGATCTCATCCGTGACTCGGGCCATCCCGACGCCGGCGGCGGCGATCGGGAAGTACGCGGAGACCACCGAAGCGGCGCCCGCCGAGAACATGGAGCGGGAGAAACTGCGGCGGGCGTGCCGCGAGTTCGAGTCGATCTTCATCGGGCACCTTCTCAAGACGATGCGGGAGACGACCAAAGTGATGAGCGACGGCGAGGAACCGGCCGGCGCGGGGTTGATGACGGAAGTGATGGACGAGCACCTCGCACGAGAGATCGCCACCCAGGGGGGTATCGGTCTCGGCGACGCGCTGGAGCGCCAGTTCGCCTCCCGTTTTGATCCCGACGCGCCCGTCCGCTACCGGAACGTCGTCTCTCCCGTCCGGTCGCTGCCGATCCCGGACGGGTACGCGGCGGCGGGCGAACCGGCCGAACCGGACACGATCGAGGGGCGCGTGGAGCGCTACGACGAGATCATCCGCGAGGCGGCCTCCGCGTTCGAGTTGGAGCCGGAACTCCTGCGCGCCGTGATCGCCCAAGAATCGGCGGGCCGTCCCGAGGCGACGTCGCCCAAGGGGGCCAAGGGCCTGATGCAGTTGATGGACGGCACGGCGGAGGAGATGGGCGTGCGGGATTCCTTTGACCCCGAACAAAACATCCGGGGCGGCGCCCGTTACCTGCGGGGCTTGCTCGACCGCTTTTCCGGCGACCTGGAAAAGGCGCTGGCGGGATACAACGCGGGTCCCGGCGCGGTGGAACGCCACGACGGCGTGCCTCCTTACCGGGAGACGCGGGATTACGTGAGCCGCGTGAAACGGCGGATGGGCCGAACCGATCAAGAGGAGGCGGACTAGGTGGAGGCCATGTTGGGCGATCTCCGGACACTCCTCTCCCGGCAGGTTGAGAACCTCCGCGACTTAGAGGCCGTGCTTCGCGAGCAGCGCGGCATTTTAGCCAAGAGGGACGTGCCGGGGATTCTGGAGAGCATAGAGAAGCAGGAGCGTTGCCTGGAGCGGGTCCAGGCGATCGACCGCTCCCGGAAGGAACTGATGACGCGGATCTCCGGCGAGCTGGGCGTCGATCCGGGAGGAATGACCCTGAAGAAACTCGCCGAGAACGTGGATCCGGAGGCCGGCGCGGAGCTGCGGTCCATGGGCGAGGCGATCCGCGCCACACTCGAAGACATCGGCCGGGTGAACCGGCACAACCGACGACTGATCCAGAACTCCCTCGCTTTTATTCGGGAACTGCTCGGCGTCGTCGGCGGCAAGGGCCCGGAGAAGAGGACCTACGGATCCTCGGGCGATTTAGAGCCGGGCGGGGCGCTGTACGCGCTGGTGGATCGAACCACCTGACGGAGCGGGAGACGGGATCCCCCCGCGGGGAACGAGAGGACGAGAAATGCTCAGCCTGAACGCGAGTCTGGAAATCGCGCGGCGGGCGCTGCAGACACAGCAACTCGCCATGAGCGTGATCGGCACCAACATCGCCAACGTCAACACGCCGGGCTATTCGCGCCGCCGCACCGTGTTCCAGTCCGGAATCGAGATCGAAACGGGCGTGGGGACCGTCGGCGCGGGCGCGGAGATCGTCAACATCGAGCGAATCCGCGACGCGACCATCGACACGCTTTTCCGGAAGCACAACAGCAACTACGGCAAGTGGGGAGGGCTCCGGAACCACCTGAGCAAGGTGGAGACGGTTCTCAACGAGCCGAACGTCGGAAGCCTCGGCAATGCCATGGAGGCTTTCTGGGGGTCCTGGTACGACCTCTCCATGGAGCCGGAGAACCAGGCGGCGCGCGCGCAGGTGCGGGAGCTGGGGAAACAGCTGACCAGCAGTTTCCACGAACTGCACGGCCACCTGCTCGATCTCCAGAGCAACCTGACCGACGAAATCGAAGCGCACATCGACGAGATCAACGGGATCTCGGAACGGTTGGCCCAGCTCAACACGATGATCATGGAGGGGGAGTTCGGCGGCCACGGGGCCAGCGGACTGCGCGACGAGCGCGATCTTCTGCTGGATCAGCTTTCGGAGATCGTGAACATCCAGGTGGACGAGCAGCTGGACGGCTCGACCACGGTGATGATGGGCTCTCAGGTTCTCGTACAGCGCTACACGGGAAGGCAACTGGTTCTGGCGACGGGCACCGACAGGACGGCTCATTCGACGGAGATCATGTGGCGCGATTCGAACCAGGAAGCCAGTTTCAGCAGCGGTTTGCTGAGCGGTTACATCACCGCTCGGGACGATAAAATCCAGGGATACATCGACGATCTGGACGAGCTGGCCGCCGCCTTCGTGGGGCAGGTGAACACGTTGCACGCCGCGGGATTCGGGTTGGACGGCGGCACGGGCCGCAACTTCTTCAACCCGGAGAGAACGGGAGCCGCCGTCATCGATCTCGATACGGCGATTCTCTGCGGTCTGGATTCCATCGCCGCGTCCACCGGCGGGTTGGAGGGGGACGGCAACCAGGCATTGCTCATCGCCAACCTGAAAAACGGCCTCGTGATGGAGAGCGGTTCGGCCACCATCAGCACCTTCTACAACGCGATGGTGGGCCGGATCGGCTTCGACTCCCAAGAAGCGGCCTCCTTCGCCGACGCGGAAGAGTTCCTGCTGCTGGACATCGACAACCAGAAACTGGGCGTCAGCGGCGTGTCTCTGGACGAGGAGATGACGAACCTCCTCGCCTATCAGCACGCCTACGAGGCGATGGTGCAGGTTACGAGCACCATCGACGAGATGATGGCGTCCCTGATTCAGAACCTCGGTTAGCGGGGGAAGGTCATGCGTATTCCGAGTAATCGTTTGAGCCATAACATGATGAACATCCTGAACAACTCGATGGGGCGGATCGAGCGGATCCAAACCGAAATGGCCACGGGCCGGCGCATTCAAAAGCCCTCCGACGATCCGCGGGCGACGCGGCGGCTGCTCGCGCTTCAGCAGCTGCAGGCGGACAACACCCAGTATCAGGGGAACATCGCCGACGGCCTGCGGTGGCTCACCGAGACGGAGAACTCCCTGAACGAGATCACCGAAGTGTTGATGCAGCTGAAGGAGATCGCCCTTCAGGCGGCCAACGAGGTCCCGGTGGACCGCAACGCCATGGCTTCCACGGTGAACGAGCTGCTGACGGAGTTTCTCGATCAATCCCGGGTGATGATCGACGATCGCTATCTTTTCTCCGGCTATAGCACCTCCACGGCCCCTTACACGGCGAGCACCACCGTGACCGGAGAGGCGTTCACCGCCGGCGCGGTCGGCGCGGCGACGGACCTGGAAAACGCGCGGATCGAGAGCGGGTCGCTGGTCGTCACCGACCTGAGCGGCACGGTCACCTACGTGGAGGGCGTGGATTACGAGGCGGACTACGAGACGGGGCGGATCACCCTGCTCGGGGGCGGCGCCATGGCGGAAGGAACCGGCTACCTCGCCGACTACGAGACCGAGACATACAGCTCCTTCTCCCTCGCCGACGACATCGAAGGGGAGATCGTGCGGCAGGTCGCGCGGGACCGGACCGTGAACGTGAACCTGGTCGCCCCCGAAGTCTTTCAGGCGGACGTGGATCTGTTCGAGATGGTCGTGGGGCTGAAAAACCAGCTCTGGAAGGACGACGCGGTGGGCGTGCAAGGCCTGCTCGATTCAATCGACACGGCGATCGATCACGTGACCGAGGTGCTCGGCGTGGTGGGCACGCGTTCGGTGAGCCTCGAGAACCAACAGATCTCGTTGGAGAGCAACGCCATCAACCTGGAGAGCATGATCGCCGACCTGGACGGCGTGGACCTGGCCGAGGCGGTGGTGCGCCTCCAGGCGGAGCAGATGGGATACGAAGCGGCGCTGGCCACTTCGGCCAACCTGATGCAGATGTCTCTGGTGAACTATCTCTAGCGCCCCGTCGGCGGCGCGGGAAAGGATCGACGCGGCATGCGAGTGGAAACGACGCGCTTCGGAGCCTTGGAGGCCGGCGAGGAAGAATTCCTGGGCTTTCCCGATGGCCTCTACGGATTCGGCGACGTTCATCGCTACCTGGTCGTGAACCGGCGCGGAGAATCGCCTTTCCAATGGCTCCAGTCGGTGGACCGCCCGGATCTCGCCTTCGTGGTGCTCGACCCGTCCCTCTTTTGTCCCGGTTACCGCATCGACCTCTCCGCCGAGGACCGGCAGGCGCTCGGTTGGGACGGGCGGAGCGCGTTGGACGTGTGGGTCGTGGTGGGCGTGCCGGACAACCCGGAGAAGATGACCGCCAATCTGAAGGGGCCGATCATTGTGAACCGCGCGAGGCGGATCGGCCGTCAGGTGATCCTTCCCGGTGACGAGTGGTCGCCGCGGCACAACGTGATCGATGGGATCCGCGGCGAGAGACGCGCGGTCTTCGGGGGATAAGGGAAGCCATGCTGGTCATCGCCCGCAGAGTCGGTGAATCCCTACGCATCGGCCCGGACATCGTTCTGGTGATACGGGAGGTGCAGGGGAAACAGGTGCGGATCGCCATCGAAGCGCCCCAGTCGGTCGCGGTGGCCCGCGGCGAGCTGTTCGCCGACGGAAAGCGCGACGGCGCGCCGGTTCCGGCGGGCGGCGCCGGGAGCGGAGGCGGCGATGGATCTTGACCTGGAGTGCCGTCATTTCTCCGGGGACCGCCCCTGCGGGTATCACAAGCGGGACGGGATGACCTGCGACGATTGCCCCCATCGCGAGGAGCGCGGGGAGCGGATCCTCGTCGTCAAACTGGATGCGGTCGGCGATGTGCTTCGCACCACCTCCATCCTGCCGGCGGTCCGCCGAGAGAGTCCGCGTTCGTGGGTGGTCTGGCTCACGTCGCCGGCGGCGAAACCGGTTCTCGACAACAACCCCTTGATCGAGGAGATATGGACGCTCGGCCCGGAGGCGATCGCACGACTCGGCGTGGAGCGCTTCGACCGGATCCTGAACCCGGACGCCTCGAGAAAGAGCGCGGCGCTCGCCTCGCTCGCCCGGGGCGGAGAGCGGCGCGGCTATGTCCTGGACGAGAAAGGCGTGGTCCGGCCCGCCGGACCGGAGGCGGAGGAGTGGCTCGAGATGGGCGGCCGGGACGACCGGAAACGGGCGAACCGCCGGACCTACCAGGAGCACGTCCACCGCCTACTCCGTCTCGACCCGGAGGGACAGAGGATCCTGCTTCGCCTCACCGACCGGGAACGCGCCGCCGCCGCCGGCCGGCTCGAGAGGGGGGGGATCGGCCCGTCGGAGAGGATCGTCGGATTCAACACGGGATCGAGCGCGCGCTGGCCGCTCAAGCGCTGGCCGAAGGAGCGTTTCCTGGATCTCGCCCGGCGTTTCGACGATCGGGGGGATATCCGGGTGCTTCTTCTCGGCGGGGAACTGGAGGCGGAGACGAACCGGTGGATCGCCGCACGCTCGGGCGGCGCCGCGATCGACGTCGGTTCGGACCACTCGATGCGGAATTTCTTCGCGCTCCTCGAGCGTTGCGAGGCCGTGGTCACCGGCGACACGCTGGCGCTCCACGCCTCTCTCGCCCTGGGTCGCGCGACGGTCGCCCTCTTCGGCCCCACCTCCCCCTGGGAAATCGACATGTACGGTCTCGGCGTCCGCGTCACGGCGGACCTGGACTGTCTCTGCTGTTACCGGGGCGCGTGCGACCGGTCGCCGAACTGCATGGAATCGATCGACGTGGAAACGGTTCGCCGCGCGTTGGAGGGGTTGCTGGGGTCGGAAGCGGCCGAGGCGCCGGCCGAGGCGGCGCAAGAACCGGAGGGAGAGACGCATGGAATTCACCGGTGAACGATTGGTCCCCGGCGTGGAAGGATTGGACGAGCTCTTTCTGGAACACGTGTCCCGTTACGCCTTCGCCGCGCCACTCACCGTGGGGAAACGCGTTCTCGACGCGGGATGCGGCTGCGGATACGGCTCCTATCATCTCGCCCGGGCGGGCGCGGCGTCGGTGCTCGGCATCGACGTCTCGGAAGAGGCGATCGCCTATTGCCGCGAGAACCATCCGCACGACGCCGTCGCCTACGAGCGCCGGGACGTCCTCGAAACGGGACTGGAAGCGGGCTCCTTCGACCGGATCGTCGCCTTCGAGGTCTTCGAACACGTCGACCGTCCAGAGCGTTTCCTGGACGAGATGAAACGGTTGCTCCGGCCGGACGGCGCTCTCGTTCTCTCCACGCCGAACGCGCACACCTACGAGGCGGGCGGCGAAGGGGGCGACAATCCTTATCACGTCAAGGAGTACGTGCCGGAAGAGATGCGGGCGCTTTTGGAGGGGCGGTTCGGGCGCGTGGACTGGTACGTCCAGGGTCCGGCCTCGGGGCTCTCCATTCTCCCCGTCGTCGATCCGGGGGAGAAGGCGTCGCTTTCCGCGGAGATGCGGCTCATCGCCCCTCCGGACCGTTCCGGCTGGGGCGCACCGGTTCCGGTCGCGGCGAAGCTGGAGAGATGCTCCTACATGGTCGCCCTCTGCCGGATGAGCGGGGCCGAGGGATTCCCGTCGCCCGGCGCGATCTGCATCGCTCTGGGCGATGACCTCGCCGACGGATCGGGACGGGCCGCCGCGCTTGTCCAGCACGGCCGGCGCCTGCAACAGCAGCTGGACGAGCGCGGGCGCTGGGCGCTGGATCTGCAGCGCGAGCTGGAGCTGCGGGACAAAACGATCGAGAAACTGCAGGCCGAATTCGAGGACAGAACACGATGGGCGTTGGAACTCGACCGGAAAACGGAAGAGCAGGCCCGTCTCATCCAAGAGTTGACGCGGGAGCGGGCAGGCGCGGGGCCGTCCGCCGCCGGATGAATCGTCCGATCGGGCGAGGGAGTGGAACCGACATGAGACCGTCCAAGCCGCCGATCATCGCGATCCTGAGCTGGAACAAGGTGGACCTGCTCCGCCGCTGCCTGAAGAGCATCGAGAAAAACACGCGGCACCCTTACGAGGTCTGCGTCCTCGACCAAGCCTCCACCGACGGCACCCGGAACTATCTGAAGGAGATCGGGGACAGGGTGCATCACGTGGCGAACGAAAAGAACCTCGGTTTCGTGCTCGGGAACAACCTGATCATGGATCGATTCCCGGACCGGGATATCGTGCTCCTGAACAACGACACGGAGGTGACCGAGGGCTGGCTCGAGGCGCTCGCGAAGCGGGCCTATTCGGACGAGTCGATCGGCGTCGTCGGCGGTAAGCTGGTCTTTCCGAACGGGCGGCTGCAGACGGCGGGATGCGAGATCTTCGCCGACGCGTCCGGTCGGGAAATCGGCAAGCACGACGATCCGGACCGCCGCATTTACAACGTCGTCGCGGACGTGGACTACTGCTCGGGCGCTTGTCTCTATCTGAAACGATCCACCCTCGATCGTATCGGCGGCTTCGATCCGCAGTTCGCCCCCGCCTACTGGGAGGACACGGATCTCTGCTTCTCCTGCCGCAAGGCGGGCCTGCGCGTTGTTTACGAGCCGGCATGCACGGTGATCCACCACGAGGGGGGGAGCTTCGGCGCGCCGGGGCAAAAGAGCCGCTCCCGAGAATTACAGGAGCGAAACAAACCGAAGTTCGTCGCCAAATGGCGCGAGGAACTGACCGGGCAGCGCTCCAACGTCTTCGAGATTCCCCCGGCGGAGGGGAAAGAGAAGATCCTCGTCGTTCTTCCCTTCCTCCCGATCTGGGACCGCGCCGCCGGCGAGATGCGCTGGTGGCACACGCTCCGGATCCTGAACGAACGCTACCAGGTGGTTCTCCTCGCGCGAAACGGCCAAGACGGGATCAAGTACATCAACCCGCTCGAGGAAGAGGGGATCACCGTCTTCCATACCGACACGGAGAAGCTGCGCGCATTCGGCTGCGACATGGTCGGCCCGCTCTGGATCGACTTCCCTCAGCTCCTTCGGTCGAACGATTTCCGGGCGGTCATCATCGGCTTCTATCACATGGCCGCCCAGTACGAACGGGAGGTGCGCGCCTACGCGCCTCAGGCGGTCTTTATCATCGATTCCTACGACGTGGCTTTCCTGCGTGAGAGGCGGAGGGCGGAACTCTCCGGTTCCGACGAAGACCTCTGGCACGCCGAGGAGATCCGGCGGATCGAGCTGGACTGGTACCGCAAGGCGGACATGGTCCTCACCGTGACGGAGCGGGACCGGGAGGTGCTCCTCGCCGAGGACCCGTCGCTTCGGGTCGGCATCAGCACCGATATCCACCCGCTCGCCGAGGAGCGGTGGAATCCGGACAGGAAGGACCTTGTCTTCATCGGCAACTATAAGCACCAGCCGAACGAGGACGCGGTGATCTGGTTCACCGAGGAGATTCTGCCGCGGATTCACGCGGAACTGCCGGAGGCGGTTTTCCGCATCGTCGGGAACGGACCTACGCCGGCTGTGGAGGCGCTCGCCGGCGACCGGGTCGAGGTGACCGGTTTCGTGCCCGACATCGTCCCCTACCTGCAGAACGGGCGGGTATGCGTGGTGCCGCTCCGATACGGCGCCGGCCTGAAGGGGAAGGTGGGCCAGGCGATGGCCGCCGGCATTCCCCAGGTCTCGACATCGGTCGGCGTCGAGGGGATGGGTATGGCTCACGAGAGGGACGTGCTGGTCGCCGACGACCCCGAGTCTTTCGCTCGTGAAGTGATTCGGCTTTATCGCGACGAGGAGCTCCAGCGACGCATCGCGGCGAGCGCACGCGATCTGGTCGCCCGCCGTTACGGCGTGGAGAACGCCCGCCGCTACTGGGAAGAGGTCTTCGAGGCGATCGACGCGGGACGCCCCGAGCCGGTCCCCGCCGCCGAGGAGGAGCCGGAACGGGGATACGCGCCGTACAGGCGAATCGAACGCCTTCCCGCGGTGGCGCCGAACGCGTCCATCATCGTGCCGGTCTACAACAACCTGCACCTG
The DNA here is from genome assembly GCA_016930695.1 of Candidatus Eisenbacteria bacterium. Classification (NCBI taxonomy): domain Bacteria; phylum Candidatus Eiseniibacteriota; species Candidatus Eiseniibacteriota bacterium. The sequence goes on along the minus strand of JAFGGD010000046.1, from coordinate 15,087 downwards.
ACCAGGAACCTCTGGACCAGCGTCCGGAAGAACACCGCCATCCCCCACGAGCTTCTCATCGTCGACAACGGCTCCCAGGAGCCGGTGAAGTACGACGCGGAGCAGAACAACATCCGTTGCATCCGGAACGAGGAGAACCGGGGCTTCGCCGCGGCGGTCAACCAAGGCATCCGGAACACGTACGGCGACTACCTTGTGATCCTGAACAACGACTGTATCGTCCCCCCGGGCTGGCTGGGGCGGATGATCGCCCATCTCGAGGAGGACCGGGAAATCGGCATCCTGGCGCCGCTCACCAATTTCGCGGCCACGGAGCAGCAGATACCCGTCCCTTACAAGAACGAGGAGGGTCTCTACCGGTTCGCCGAGGATCTGCACCGGAGAAACGCGGGACGCCGCAAGGACCACAAGAAAGTGGTCGGCATGTGCATGGTGATTCCCCGCCGGGTGATCGACGAGGTGGGCCTCTTCGACGAGCGCTTCGGGATCGGTAACTTCGAAGACGACGACATCTGCCTGCGGGTGCGACTCGCCGGCTACCGGGTGGCGGTGGCGGAGGACGTCTTCATCCATCACGAGGGGGGCGCCACCTTCAAGGCGATGAACGTGGATTACCAGGCGCTCCTCAAGAGGAACGGGGAACTGTTCCTCAAGAAGTGGGCGCCCGTGCTCGGCGGAGGCGTCGGCGCCGCGTCCTCCGCGCCTCGCGCCGCCGAGACGCCGCCGGTGATCCTCTTCCAGGACGGCCCCGACGTCCCGGTGAACCACGTGCAGGAGACTCTTCAGACCCTCCCCAAAGGGACGCCCGTGCGGATCCTGGCGACCGATCCGGGCCGCTTTCGATCCCTGATGAATAAAGGGTATGATGTGAAGGCGGTCCGGCCGGAGGATCTGTTCCGCCGCATCGACCGGGAGATCCGCACCGCGGATGCGACGCACCTGCTCGTGCTCTCGACGCGCGTCCGAACCGGCCGCAAATGGACCGAGGAACTGATCGCCGCCGCGGCGGCGGAGCGGCGGGGCATCGTCGTTCCCGCCTCCGACGAGGGACCTCCGGCGCAGAGGATCCGCGCCGAGTTCCCCTCCTCCCGCAGCGGCGTGCAAAAGCAGACCGATCTGTGCCGCCGCCGTTTCACCGGAGGTTGGCGGGAGACCGGGGAGTTCGCCGGATGGGCGCTCCTGGTGGATCGGAGGGGGTTCATCCTCGCCGGCGGTCTGTCGTCGGAGTTCCGGTCCGGCGCGGTTTGGTCCGACTTGGCGGCGCGCATGAGCGATCATGGGTGGATCACCGGCGTCGCGCCCGGAGCCTTCGTCCACTTCTCCGGCGCCGGAGATTGTCCCTCCGTTCCGGACGGCGGCGAGATGGAGGCGGTTCTCCGGCTGGCCGAGGCGAACGAGCTGTTCGCCGGGTCCGACCTGGAGCGGGCGATGCGGGCCGTGGAACTCTCACTCGACGCCAAGAAGGATTACACCCACGCGCTTTACTGCCGGGCGCTCTTCCTCGCCGGTGAGGGGCGGGTCGCCGAGGCGGAAGCGGATCTGAAGCGCGTTCTCGAGATCAATCCGGGCTTTTCGCGGGCGCACAACAACCTGGGCTGTCTCGCTTTCGAGAAGGGAGAGCCGGAGGAGGCGGAGCGGCACTTCCGCGAAGCCCTCGCCGTCGACCCCGGGAACGGAGAGATCGGGCGCAACCTGGGTGATTTCTATCTGAGCACCGGCGCCCTGCAGAAAGCGATGGATCTCTATCAGGATCTGGTGCGGCGGAATCCGAAGGACCCGAACAACTACCTCGACCTCGGCGCGTGGTTCGAGAAACTCGGCGACGCGGCGGGGGCGCGCGATTGGTACGCGCAGGCCCTCAAGGTGGACCCGAGGAACAGAGAGGCGCGCGAGCGCCTCGTGACTCTCGCCGGAGCCGGCGCCGGAGGGGGCGATGAACGGTAGGGAAGCCGCCGGCCCGCCCCTTTCGGTCTGCCTGATCGCGAAGAACGAGGAGGAGCGCCTCCCCGTCGCGATCGAGAGCGTCGCCCCCTTCGCCGCGGAGGTGGTGGTGGTCGACACCGGTTCGACGGACGGAACCGTGGCGGCCGCCCGCTCCCACGGCGCGCGGGTGATCGAGCGGCCCTGGCGGGACGACTTCTCCGACGCGCGGAACCACGGTCTCGAAGCGGCGACCGGCGTTTGGGTTCTCTGCCTCGACGCGGACGAAACCCTCCCGGAAAGGGAGGGCGGGAAGCTGAGGCGTCTTCTCGAGGAGAAGCGCGCCGACGCCTGGTTCGTTCGGCTGCGAAGCGCCCTGGCCGACGCGGACGAGGGCCGCTTTTCCATTCACGCCTTTCCGCGGCTTTTCCGCAACCATCCGGCGCACCGCTTCGAGGGGAGGGTGCACGAGCAGATCCTTCCTTCGCTGGAGCGGACGGGCGCGCGCGTCCGGTTTTCGGACCTCACCATCGATCACAGCGGGTACGCGATGGACCGGGAGTCGCGCCGCCGTAAACTGGAGAGGAACCTCCGGCTGCTCGAGATGGACCGGGAGGAGCGGCCGGAGAGCGCCCTCGTCCTCTTCCATCTGGGTGAGACCCACACCCTCCTCGGCGATCCGGAACGGGCGGTGGAGGCGTACTCCGGGGCGATCGCCCGGGGCGGCCTCTCCGCGGATCATTCGGCGGCGACGCGACAGAATCTCGCCGCGGCTCTTCTCCGGCTCGGCCGCGCGGCGGAAGCGATCGAGGAGGCGGAACGGGCGGCACGGACCGGCGCCGGCTCGGCCGTCGCGGCCTGGCTGGTGCTCGCGTCGGCGCGCATTCGGACCGGCGATCCGGAGGGCGCGGTTCGGGACGTGGACCGTTATCTGAAGCTGTGCGACCGGGCCCTTTCCGGCGGAAAGACGCTCCTCGGCTTCACGCCGGACCGGGCGAAGGCGCACCTGCTTCGGGGCGAAGCGCTCCTCCGCATGGGAAGGACCGTCGAGGCGGAGCGGGAGGCGGAGCGCGTGATTCGGGAGAACGACGGTTGGGGGGGCGGGCACCGGCTTCTGGGACGGGCGGCGGCGGCGCGCGAGGACTGGGCGCGCGCGGAGGAATCCTTCCGCCGCGCCCTCGACAGAGAACCGGACCGGATCGAAACGGTTCGAGACCTCGCCGTCGTGCGGGTCCGCGGGGGGGATCCCGCCTCGGCGCTCGCGGTCGTGGATGGCGCGCTCCGGTCGGTCGAGAGCGCCGATCTCGTCGACCTCCAAGCGCGGCTCCGCGTCGTTCGGGGCGATCTTCGCGGCGCGGTGGAAAGCTACCGCCGTCTGGCGGGGCTGTGTCCCGGCTCCGTCGAGGCGCATCGCCGCCTCGCCGGGCTCTACCACAAGCTGGGCGATTCGGAAAAAGCGAAGGAACATCTCGTCGAATCGGAACGATGTTCCAACGACAACGCCGTTCCTCACAAAATTTCCTCATAAAATATATTCAGAAAAATCATCGTCGCCGCTCAAGTTTCGCGGGTCGATTGCGATTGACTCTACAGAGACGAAATATCGTTCTCGTGAGTCGAACTGCAACGGGCTTCCTGTTTGTTGTGTTCCCGCGAAAGGAGGTGGATTCATCAGACGATGGGAGTACTTCGCGGCTCCCGAACCCTGAATGAATAACGGGGGGTGAGGATCGGTCACGGATGACCGATCGGGACGGGTGGCAGGGATGCCGAATCGCTAGATGAACTTCGGGAAAGGAGCAAGATTATGCCGGGTGCTGACCTGTCACGGATCAACACCAATATCGCCGCCTTGAACGCTCTCAAGGCTTTGCGGGATACCAACAGCAAGCTGACGGTGCACCAGCTGCGGCTCGCCACCGGTAAGCGGATCAATACCGCCGGCGACGACCCGGCGGGTCTCGTTTTCGCCAAACGGCTCGAGTCGCGGGCCCGTGGCCTGGAAGTCGCCAAGAACAACGTGGGCGACGTGCAGAACCTGATCTCCACCGCCGAAGCGGGCGTGCAGAGCATCAGCGAGATTCTCCTCACCATGAAGGAGAAGATCCTCCAGGCCGCCAACGACACCATGGGCACCGAGGAGCGGAACGCCGTCGAGTCCCAGCTCGACGACCTCGCGGCGGAGATCAACAACATCGTCTCCACCACCACCTGGGGCGGTAACACGCTGCTGGACGGTACCTTCACCGGTAAGTCCTTCCAGGTGGGCGAGCAGTCCGTGGACGTGATGACCTTCGGCATCACCCAGGACCATCAGGCTTCCGGCCTCACGGTTTCCGACACCGATCTGGACGTGAGCAGTGCCTCCGCGTCTTCGACGTCGCTCCACAACGTCAACACCGCGATCGACACGCTGAACTCCAGTCTCCAGACGCTGGGCTCCACTCAGATGCGCGTCGGCATCAAGGAAGCCAACCTGTCGGTCTCCATCAACAACCAGCTCTCTTCGCACAACCGGATCTACAACGCCGATTTGGCGGAAGAGCAGGTGAACCTGATCAAATACTCGCTCTTGCAGCAGTCGGCGACCGCCATGCTCTCTCAGGCGAACATGGCGCCGCAGTCGGTGCTGCAGCTCGTTCTCGGCGGTTAACCCGTTCCGAGACCGCGCCCGGGGGGCTAATGCCCCCCGGGCTTCCTACCGATAAGTAAGAACAAGAGAACCGTTTGCCGGGAATGGAGGGATCGATGGCTGCCGATTGCCCGACGATGGCCGATGAGGCTCTGGCCACGTACACCGTCAACAAAATCGAAGGGGCGTCGCCGGCGGAACTGGTCCTGATCTGCTACGACCACGTCCTCGGTTGCTGCCGCCGCCGGGAAATGATGCGCGCGAAGGACGGCGTGGTCCAGCTCATGGGGGCGTTGGACCTGGACTACCTGGACGTGTCGGGCCCTCTTTTCCGGATCTACGAGTACCTGCTCGACATCATTCGAGCGGAACGCTACGAAGAGGCGGAAGGGATCCTCTGCGAACTCCGGGAAGCCTGGGTGAAGGCGATGGAGGGCGTCGCCTCGGAGCAGGGGCCCTCGGTTCCCATGATCCCCAAGGAGATCTAAGGGGATGAGCACTTCTTCGGTCTCCACGATTCGGACGGCGGAACTCCAGCAGTTCCTCGAAGTCTATATGGCCGACTCCAACAGCCGGCTTTCGACTCTGACGGGACAGAGAGATTCGCTGCAGGTCAAGCTCGCCGTTTACAACGACCTGCGGACCAAGCTCTCCACGCTGCGCGGTCTGGCCGAAGACATGGCGGGGACCGGATCTCTCTCCGCGTTCGGGGCGAAGACGACGACGCTGAGTTCGGAAGGCGTGCTCAGGGTGAGCGCCGGCGCGGGCGCCATGTCGCTGGCGCATTCGATTCACGTGGATCAGCTGGCCCACGCGCACACGGTGGTGTCCGACCGTTTCGACAAGGAAGGAACGAGCCTGAGCACGACTTGGGCGGGCACGCAGACTTTCGCCATCTCCGTCGACGGCGAGAACCACGCGGTGAGCGTGGACATCGAGGCGGGATCCACGAACGAGGAAGTGCTGACGGCGGTCGCGAACGCGATCAACACGATTACCGACGATCCGGTGGGCGCCTCCAAGATGGCGGACACGCCGAGCACGGCGAAGCTCACCATCGCGAGCGCCGAAACCGGCGCGGAATACAAGATGACCTTCACCGACACGGACGGGCTTCTGGCGGCGCTGGGAATCAACCCGGCGGTGGAAGCGACCGACACGACGGGGGGGTTCATCTACGCCGACGAAGAGCTGGATGCGTTGTTCGTCCTCGACGGCATCAACATCACTCACTCCAGCAACACCGTCGAGGACGTGCTCGCCGGCGTGACCATCGAGCTTCTCGGGGCACAGGACGCCGAGGACGGCGACGTGACCATGACGATCGCGACCGACACGGAAGCGGTCAAGGCCACGGTGCAGGAGTTCATCAGCGCTTATAACGAAGCGTACTCTTTTTTGAAGAGCAAGATCTCCATCGACACGACGACCTACACCCGCGGCGTTCTCGCCGGAGATTACCCTTACGTCAATCTCTGGCAGAACCTGCGCTCGGCCATGTCCGGTTCCGTCGGTTCGCTCGAGGGGGGTGTCTACTCGGCGCTTTCCCAGATCGGAATCACGGCCGGTTCGGACGGGTTCCTCTCCATCTCCGACACGGAGGATTTCGAGGAGGCGTTGGAGGGGAATCTGGACGAAGTGGCGGCGCTCTTTAACTCCGAGGACGGTATCGGCGTCCGCCTGGAAAGCCTGCTCGAGCAGTATTCCTCGGCGTCGGGGATTATCTACTCGAGCAAAGAGGCGATCAACACGAAGGTCGAGAACCTGGATGACCGAATCGATCGTTATCGGGTCCTGATGGACATGGAAGAAGAGGGCCTGATCGAGCAGTACAGCAAGCTCCAGCAGGCGATAGCCGATCAACAGAACATGTTGTCGATCTTGAACTCGATCACCAGCGGGCTTTACTAATCACGGCGGCCCGCCGAACAACGGGTATGAATATGGCTATGAGAGTCGAACAGGGAGCGCCTTTCCTCGATCCCACCCGGGAGAACGGTAGAGCCGAGGATGCGAAGAAGAAGGCCGACAAGGCCTCTTCGCGCAAGGGCGGCCGGGACACCGTCCAGATCTCGAAAGAGGCGCGGGATCTCCAGGCCGGCCGGACCGGCTCCGGCGACGGGGCGGAGGCGGTGCGGAGCTCGAGCGACGGGAACCGGATGGAGCAGATCGTCCGGCGCCTGGAGTCCGGCTTCTACGACAGGCAGGAGACCTGCCTGGCGTTGGCCGACGAACTCATGGAGGCCTTCGGGATCTAACGCGGTCCCGCGGACGAGACGCGGTTTCCGGCCGGGCTGTGTGTGGTCGGGCAGGGGGGCGAATAACATCCCATGATCACGCTCACGCATCTCAAGGGGGACGAGATCGTCCTCAACGCGGACCTGATCGAAAGCCTGGAGGCGACGCCGGACACGGTGGTCACCCTCACGACGGGCAAGAAGATCGTGGTCCGCGAATCGGTTTCCGAGGTGGCCCGGTTGGTGGAGGCATACACGCAGCGGCGGAGCGCTTGCGCGGAACGCGACTAGCGTCCCCGCGATCTCCGTAAAAGGGTTCGGTTCATGGATCTCGCTTCCGTCATCGGGATCGCCTCCGGTTTCGGTCTGCTTCTCCTGTCTATTTTGATGGGCGGCGGCATCGCCACTTTCATCAACGTTCCATCCATGATGATCGTGATCGGCGGAACCGCCGCGGCGACGCTGATCAACTACCCGCTCTCGGATTTCCTCGGCGTCATGAAGGTCGTGAAGAACGCCTTCCTGAACAAGACCGCCTCTCCGGAGGATACGATCCGCACACTGGTCGGTTTCGCCGAGAAAGCGAGGCGGGACGGTCTCCTCGCGCTGGAGAAGGACCTGAAGGTGGCGGACGACGCCTTCCTTCGGGCGGGGATGGAACTGGCCATCGACGGAATGGACCTGGAGCGGATCGACGCGCTCATGACGATGGAACTCACGCTGCTCGCGGACCGGCACAGCCGGGGGAGCGGCATGTTCAAGCAGATGGCGAAGTACGCCCCCGCCTTCGGCATGATGGGCACGCTCATCGGCCTGATCCAGATGCTGCGGAACGTGAACGATCCCTCCAGTATCGGTCCGGGCATGGCGGTCGCGCTGATCACCACCTTCTACGGCACCCTCGTGGCCAACATGATTTGCAACCCGATCGCCGGCAAACTCGATGCGATCTCGGAAAACGAGGTTCTCGTCAAGGAACTGATCCTCGAGGGGATCAAGGCGATTCAGGCGGGGGATAATCCTCGGTTGGTCGAGCGGAAGCTGAAGACTTTCCTCCCGCCGGCGATCCGTAACGATCTGAAGCTGATCGGAAGCTCCTAGTCATGGCGAGGAAGAAGGGTCCGGGGCAGGAGGAGCCGGCGTCCTGGTTGGCCACCTTCGGCGATCTGGCGACGCTGTTACTCACGTTCTATGTGCTGATCTACGCCTCCTCCACGTATCAGCCCGGCGACTGGGAAACCGCCCAGGGGGCGATCGAACGGATGCTCGGTCTCACGCCCGGCGAGTCCCGGGTCGGTCTCATCGAGCGCGGGAGCGGCGGCATGTTGAACGCGGGGACCGAAGCGGTCCCCCTTCTTTCGATGATCATCACCCGTCTCGAGCTCGACAATCCCGAGTCGGTCCAGGGAATGGAGCAACTCCTCGGGCTGGCCGGATCGACCGAGTACGGGGAGAATCTGGGAATCTCTCTCCTGGAAAAGGGGATCCTCTTCCGGATGGAGGAACCGGTTCTCTTCCGCTCCGGCGGCGCCGAACTGGATCCGAAGGCGGCGCCGGTGCTCCGTTCGATCGCGCAAATCATCCGCGAGCGGCCCTGGCGGGTGACGGTGGAGGGGCACACCGACGATCTCCCGGTCCGAACCGGCCGCTACGGTTCGAACTGGGACCTTTCGGGGGCGCGGGCGGCGGAGGTGGTCCGCTTTCTCGTCGGCGAAGGGGTCGCCGGAGGCGCCATCGCCGCGAAGGCGTGCGGGGAGTACCACCCCCGCTTTCCGAACGTGAACGAAGAAGCCCGGCGGAGAAACCGCCGCGTCGATATCCGCCTCGAATACGAGGATTGATCCGGGAACGGGGAGACGATGGCCGCGAAGAAGAGCGAGAAACTGGAGCCGGCGGACGAGTCGCAGGAGATCACCTTCATCGCGCTCATGCTCCTCCTGCTCTGCTTCATGGTGATCATGGTCTCCCTCGCGCAGATGGAGGGACCGCGCTTCCGAAAGGCGATCGGTTCGGTTCACGGCGCCTTCTCCATGCTGACGAGCGGCGCGGGGGAGTCGATCGCGGACGAGGGAGGACCGGGCGTGCTCCCCCTTAAGGCACAGGCCAAGGTGAGGGAAGCCGTGGAGCTGAAAGAACAGATCGACGAGATACTCGGCGACGATCTGGCGGGGCTCTTCCGCGTGGACATCACCGATGACGGTTTTCGGCTCACCTTGGGGAGCCTGGTCCTTTTCGATCTGGGGAGAGCGATGCTGAAGCCCGGGGCGTCGCCGGTGCTGGACGAAGTGGTCCTCTTTCTCCGGGAATGGTCGGGGAACACGACCGTCGTCGGCCACACCTGCGATTTGCCGATCCACACCGTTCTCTACCCGTCCAATTGGGATCTCTCGGTGGCGCGCGCCGTCGAGGTGGTTCGCTACCTCGAGACGCGGGGAATCGCCGGATCGAAGCTTGCCGCGATGGGGATGGCCGATTCGTCGCCCGTCGCGCCGAACGACGATGAACACAGAGAGATCAATCGCCGCGTGGAAATCATATTGGAGTGCGAGCCGGCTTGCGGCGGCGTGTAAGCCGTCCGCGACGGAGGAATAGGAATGACGCAAAAGGTCCTCTGGGTGCGGAAGGGGGCGGAAGCGGCCGCCGGGTTCGGTGAGAGCGGCTCGCCGCCGATCCATCAGCCGAGCGAGGTCCGCCTCCGGCGGATTTCGACGGAGATCGATTCGCGGATCGACCGGTTGCCGCCGTTCCCCACCGTTCTCACCGAACTGATCGGCCTGACCCAAAGCGACGACTCGGCCGCGGGGGATCTCGAGACGTGCATCGAAAAGGATCCCGTCATCGCCGCCCGGCTGCTCAAGCTGGCGAACTCCGCCTTCTACTCCCCCCGTTCCTCGGTGGCGTCGATCCGGCAATCGGTGGTGATGCTCGGCCAGCAGACCGTGAAAAGCCTCGCCATGGCGGCGGCGACGCTCAAGTTCCTCTCCGGCGGCATGGACGCCTACGGCATGGGCGCGGGTGGTCTCTGGTTGCACTCCTACGGCACCGCCGAGCTGGCCCGCCGTCTCGCCCGGGTCTCCGGCGACGAGGAAGAGGTTCAGGAGGCGGTTTACGTCGGCGGGCTTCTTCACGACATCGGCAAGATCGTGCTCTCCGGCATTCTCACCGACGTGATCGGGCGGGGCGAGGCGTCGCTCCGCTCGGGCGGCGGCGAGACGGAGCGCCAGTGGGAGAAACGGGTGGCCGGCGTCACCCACGCCGGAGTGGGAGAAATGATCGCCGCGAAGTGGAAGCTCGCGCCGGTGACCACCCGGTGCGTGCGCTGCCACCACAGTTGCGAGGGGGAACCGGAGGATTTCGAGAGGGAAGTCCAGCTGGTGACCCTCGCCGACGCGGGGGCGCGGCGGCTCGGTATGGGACTCGGCGCCGCCGATGAAAATCCGGAGCGGGAGCGTCGGGCGCTGGGCCTCTTGGGGATCTCCGAATCGGGATTCGGGGATCTGCTCAATGATTACTCCGAGCAGAGCGCCGGCGCGGGCGATCTCTTCTCCTTCCTCGGATAGGCGGATTATGGCGACGACGACTGCGAACCGGTGGATCGAATCCCTGGCGGGGATGCACGAAGCCCTCGACAGGGAGGAACTGGCTTTCGCTTTCGGCCGCGCGCTGGAATCGCTCGCCGGGGGCGTTCCCTGGCGGATCGAGCTTTCCGGCGCGTCGGGCGAGGCGTCTCGCACGTATGCCGAGGGGCTCGGTTCGGTGGCGCGGTTGGGCGCCACGACCACCGGCCGACACTTGGACGACTGGATCGTCGTCCCCCTTCATTTCCGAGACGATGTGATCGGCGATCTTCGCGTCGCCGCCCCCGAGGAGACGGAGAGGGAAGACCTCGATGTGCTAAGCGATCAGCTCGCGGCGGCGATGATCAAGCTGCAGCTCTGGTCCGACGCGGATCGGGAATCGCGCCAGAGCCGCCTGGACCGGGAGATCATCGGCGAGGTCCACACCCTGGTCGGCAGTTTCGACATGGACTACGTTCTCGCCCGTTCCCTGGAGCAGATTCTCAAGCTGCTCGGGAGCGAGGTCGGTTCGGTCATGCTCTGGGACGGTCGAGGTTTCACGACCAAATACATCATCGGTCTTCCGGAGGAACTGACCCGAGCGGTCCGCCTGGAGGGGCGTTCGGCGGCGGAGCGGGTCGCCGAGGCGGGGGTCCCCCTCATCCTGGAGGACCCGGAGCCGGAGGATCCCCCGGAAGGGTTGGAGATGTTGAACCTGAAGACGCTTCTGGTGATGCCCCTCCTTTCCGGCGGGCGGGTCATGGGCGTGCTGCAGGCGGCGAACCCGGTCGACACGTGGCCCGGCTCGCACAACCTGCGCGCCGCCGAGGAGATCGGTCACATCGCCGCCATCGCCGTGGAGAACGCGATGCTCCACAGGGAAGCGGTCCGGAAGGAGCGGATGGCGACGATCGGCCAGGTGATGGCCGGCCTCTCCCACGACATCAAGAACATGCTCCAGGCGGTGCGCAGCGGCTACAGCCTCGTACGGATGGGTACCGACGGCGGCGACCTGGAGAGCGTACGCCGCGCCGTTCCCTTGATCGGGAGCGCCATCGACCGGATCTCCGGTTTGGTGCTGGACATGCTCGATTATTCCAAGGGGGGGCGGCTCCGGCTGGCCGCCGTCGACATGAACGCCCTGGTCCGGGAGATCGCGGCGACCATGCAACCGCTGGCGGAATCCAAGGGGGTCGTTCTCGAGACGGCGATCGACGAAGGGGCTCCTCCGGCCCGCGCGGACCAAACGGGCATTTTCCGCTGTCTCTCCAACCTGACCACAAACGCCGTCGAGGCTGTCGAAGCCGGCGGGCGCGTGGAAATCCGCACCGGCCGGCCGGCCGGAGGAGGGGGCGTGGAGGTGGTGGTCCGTGACGACGGCCCGGGCATTCCCGAGGAGGAGAGGGAGAGGATTTTCGACGCCCTCTACACGACCAAGGGAAGCAAGGGGACGGGCCTCGGCCTCGCGGTGACGCGAAAAATCGTGGAGGACCACGGCGGCTCGATCACTCTGGAATCCGGGCGGGGCCGCGGCGCCTGCTTCACGATCCGCCTGCCGGCGGCGCCCGGCGGCGTGAAGGAACGATAGGAAGGAGAGGAAATCGTGAGTCCGATTTCCGGCGCAATCGATTCGAGCGGCCCGGCGGCGCCGCTTCGCATTCTGGTGATCGATTCCGATCTGGACGCGCAGTTCCGCGTCTATCCCTTCCTGAAGAAACAGGGCTACCGCGTGCAGTCCGCCGGTTCCACGCGGGAGGCGCTCGCCTCGATCGGCGACGCCGTTCCGGACATGGTGATTTGCTCCGTCCGCGCGAACGGCGTGGACGGGGTGGAACTCTGCTCCCGCTTGAAATCGACCCCCGCCACCGCCGCCGCCTGGTTCATCGCCCTGGAGGAGGAGGGGGCGGGTCCGGACGCGGAGGCTTTCTGGTTCACCCAGGGCGCCGACGGTTTCGCCGTCTCTCCCGTGCCGCAGGAGGATCTGCTCGCCCGAATCCGGGCGGGGGAGAGGACCTTGGTCCGCAGCCGGGGACACGAGATGGCCCGGCGGCGTATGTACCGGGAGATCGACGTGCTTCTGGTGCAGGAGGGGGGGTGCGCCCCCGGCTACAACCCGGTTACGGCTTTCCTCACCGAGGAACTCGAAACCCACGGGCGCCGGGTGTACTGCGCCCGCGAGGGGTTCCGCTCGCTCGTGCGCGGCGAAGACGAGGATTTCGTTCGCCTGGTCTACGACCAGGAGGAGTACCGTCGGATCGAGAGCATTCCCGGCGTGGTCAACGCCGCCTTTCTCACGGAAGCGGCGGGAGGGCAGTTCCGGAGCGAGCGCTACGACGACTTCCGGGAGCCGGAGAAGCAGTTCGCCGCGGCGCGCGTGCTTGCGGCCCGCAACGTGCGTGTCTTGGTGACCATCGGCGGCAACGGCACGCTCAAGGGAACCCGTGATCTGGCGGGACGGCTGGCGGAAACGACGCAGAATGCCTTCGTGCCCGTTACCGTGGACAGCGACGTGGCGGGCACCGAATGCATCGGCCAGCATACGGGTGTCGAAGTCGGCGCCGACAAGCTGCGCCGCTATATGGCGGACGCGCGCACCCACAAGAGGATCTATCTGATCGAGATGATGGGCGCCCGAGGCGGTTTTCACGCCCTGTACTCCAGTCTGGGCGCGCGCGCGCACCTCGCGGTTCTCCCCGGAGCGGACCTCAACCCGCGCGCGGTGATGGAGGCGCTGAACAGGAAGGACTACGCCGTGGTCGCCGTGGCGGAGGGCTACGGCGCCGACGATCCGGAGCGCCGCCGCTTGGGGCTGCACGCCGCCGCCTGGTTCGCCCACCAGCTCGAATCCACGGGGATCACATCGAACAAGAAAATCGTCAGCGAGCCTTTCTCGCGCGATCTCCGCGGGGCGATTCCCAACAACCTGGACATGGTCCTGGCCCGGCGGATGGCGCGGGGGATCGCCGACGCCGTCCGCGACGGCCGCACGGCGGTGATGCCCGCCGTCCGGGGAGAGGACCTCTCGTACATCCCCTTCTGGAAGATCGACACGGAGAACAGGGTTTCGGAGGATCTGGCCCGTTTGGCGGACCGCCTCACCCACGGATTCGCCGCCCCCCGTCCCATCCCGGTCGGCTGAACCCATCCCCCCGTGGGACAAACGAATCGATCTTTCCCCTTCTCTCCCCAATCCCGCCGTTGTCGGTGAAAAGACGCCTTTTCCCGCCCGGTTCACTCGGCCGCCGCGAACGCATAACGGTAAAGGTACTCCCCGGGACCGTCGATGATGGGTGTAGGGGGTGTGGCATCGGGACGGCGCCGCAGGCCGTTGCCGTCTAAAGTATTGGTTGTAATGCGCAGGAGGGAGTCGATGTTTCGTTTTCGTTCGATTCGCACGAAGATGATCACACTCAGCGTGGCGGGAGTCTTTCTGACCGCGGCCAGTATCGTGTCGATCATCGCCATCCAAAAAACCTATGTCGCTCGCGACGTGGATAGAGAACTCACCATTCTGGCGAAGAACGAAGTGTCGAAAATCGCCACCGACGTGTACCACATGTGCCAGGTTTCCAACGATCAGCTGGCGCAGCAGCTCGCCGGCACGCTGAACGTGGTTCGCGACAAGATCGACGGCGCGGGAGGCGTTTCGGTCGCGGGGCGCACGGTGACCTGGAACGCGGTGAACCAGTACACGCAAGTGGCGGAAACGGTCTCCCTGCCGGCGATGAACGTGGGAGGGAAGTGGCTTGGACAGGTCTATGACGCCGAGACTTCCGTGCCCGCGATCGACGCGGCGGTCGGACTGACCGGTGGTACGGCCACCGTCTTTCAGCGGATGAACGAGCGGGGCGACATGCTCCGCGTCGCGACGAACGTGCTGAAAACGGACGGTACGCGCGCCATCGGCACCTACATTCCCGCGCAAAATCCGGACGGCACGCCGAACCCGGTGGTTTCCTCGGTGATGCGGGGCGAGACCTTCCGGGGCCGCGCCTATGTGGTGAACGCCTGGTACATCACGGTCTACGAGCCGATCCTCGACGCCGGCGGCCGCGTAATCGGCATGCTCTACGCCGGTATCCCCCAGGAGAACGTCACCAGCCTTCGCCGGGGGATCATGGACATCGTCGTCGGGAAGTCCGGCTACGTGTTCGTGCTCGGCGGCAAGGGGAGCGTGAGGGGCGATTACATCATCTCGTTCGAGGGGAAGCGGGACGGCGAGAACATCTACGGCGCGAAAGACGCCAACGACACCCCCTTCATTCAGCAGATGATCGACAAGGCGCTCGTCACCAGCAACGGTTCGGTGGATTACCAGGATTACTGGTGGCTGAACAAGGCGGCCGGCGAGACGGAAGCGCGGAAGAAGATCTCGGCCGTTACCTACTTCGAACCCTGGGATTGGGTGATCGGCGCCGGCGCCTACGAGGACGACTTCAAGGACGCCAAGGCGAACGTGGGCAGCGCCCTCGACCGCCTCATGCTTTGGGGCGCCCTCGGGGCCGCCGCGTTTCTGGCCCTCTGCGCCTTCGTGACCTGGATGGTGGCGGTGCGGATCACCAATCCGCTCGTCTCCATGGTCGGAACGGCGAACGCTCTTGCCGAGGGGGACGTGAATCAGGAGATCAACGTCCGCTCCAAGGACGAGACGGGGAACCTCGCCGAGGCTTTCCGCAAGATGATTACGGCGCAGAAGGGGAAGGCGGAGGTCGCGGAGCAGATCGCCCGGGGGAACCTGGCG